>JBFIHP010000143.1:0-7214 GCA_041601735.1 Planctomycetota bacterium
ACAGGGCGGTACCGGTCGATATAAGCCTGGAGGTCGGGAAAGGCCGGTTCCGGGCGCCCTGGGGCGCGGAGCCGCGGACCTCGGTCCTTCGGGATCGTGGGGATGAGCCCGAGCGATATCGCCGGGATGTCCCCCGAACCTTGACGGAATCCGAGGTCGAACTCAGCGCGCCGATGGCTCAAGTCCTTGACGGGGCTTGACTTGTGGATTCCATGGGGCTTCGGCCCATGGCTTGCGTCTCAGGTCCTTGATGGACCGGGAACGTGTATCGGAGCTGTCGAGGGAAGGCCACGAGGCCACCCCGAAAGTCTCTATGACGAGATCGAACGCGATCCAGAGCAGCCGGCGCCCGCTGCCGCTGCCCGCCTTCGGCTTGATCGGGTGCCTCAGCCTGATCCTGGCGACCGCCTCGGTCGCCCAGATCAGCCGCTACCCCGAGCCCGGAAACTCCGGCCTCGCCGAGATCCTCTCCGGCGTCGGCGCCGGATCGACCGGGCGCTCCAACTCACCCTCCGGCGTCAGTGTCGAACCCGGCCGTTCCGAGGCCGTCGGCGACTCCGCGCTCCGCGCCGAGCTCGGATACCTGCGCTGGGAGCGCTGGTGGAACGAATCCCTCTACGACGTCCTCCGCGCCGATCGCAAGGCGCTCGAACCCGTGGACGGTCTGGTCCTGCTCGACGCCATGGACCTGCTTCGTCAGGCCCTCGTCACCGGCACCGTCGAGGAGCGTCGGGCCGCGGCCCTGGCCCTGTCCCGGACCGGTTCGGAGAGCGTGGTCGGCGATCTCGTCTTCGCGTTGACCGACGCGCCCGAAGAGGTGCGCTCGAGCCTCATCCTCGCCCTCGGCATGAGCGGCTCGGAGGAGGCGCGGTCCTATCTCGACGCCTTCGTCCGCGACAGCCGGTTCGGTCGCGGCGTCCTGGGCTCGCGGCGCCAGCCCGTCCCGCAGGACCTGCGCTGCGTGGCCGCCGTCGCCCTCGGCCTGCTGCCGGCCCGCGAGGCCTGCACCGCCATCCACGACATCCTCATCGATCCCGCGGCGCATCACCCCGACCTCTATCTCTCGGCGGCCCTCGGGCTCGGTCTGCAGGGCGCCGGCACTCCGAAGACCGGTCGGTTGCGCCAGGGGCGTTTCGGTCCCGTCGCGGCCGCGGTCAACCCCTGCGCCCGGAACCTCGGTCGCTATCTCGAGCTGCTCGACGACGCCGCGGTCGATTCGCGGGCGCGCGGCGCGCTGCTCGACGCGATGGTGGCGGCCGCACCGCGCGAGTTCGGCGTCCTCGACAAGGCGCTCGACTTCCTCGCCAGCGAAGACGTCGTGCTCGCCCGCAGCGCGGCCTTTGCGCTGCAGCGCATCGGTGACCAGGGTCGCGCCCGTGCGCTCGCCGGCCTCTGGTCGCGCGTCGCCGATCGCAGCGACGCCACGGCCGCCGGGCTCGCGCTCATCAGCATCGGCCGCCTCGCCGACGAGGAGGCCTTCAGAAAGCTGGTCGAGTCCCGCAACCTCAATCCCGGTCTCCAGCCCTATCAGGCCGTCGCCCTCGCCGAGGCCTCGCGCAACCGACCGCTGCGTCGGGCCGCGGCCCTTCTGTGCATGCGCAGCATGCTCGACCGGGCCATCGAGAGCGATCAGTCCAGCCTCGGCGCGATCATGCTGGCGCTGGGCCTGCTGCACGACGACGGTTCGCTCGAGCGCTTCGAAAAGATCGCGAAGAGCCACGACGCCGAGGGCCTCCGGGCCGCCGCGACCCTGTCCCTGGGGCTCGTCGGCGGTGGTTCCGCGCGCGGAGAACTGGCGGATGACCTGGTCGGACTCGAGGGTGAGGCCGGCTTCCTGGTCCACCACGGTGCGCTGGCGCTGGCGCTCTCGGACGGCCGCGCCTCGATCGATCGTCTGGCCTCGATCCTCGAGCGCCGGCGCGACCCCTACAGTCTCGGCGGCATCGCCCGCGCCATCGGCCTCGTCGGTGATCCCCAGGCCATTCCGCGTCTGATCAAGATCGCCGCCGGCGACGACGAGTCGCCCGAGGCTCGCGCCTTCGCGATCGGCGCCATCGGTCTCCTGCTCGAGCGCCGCGACTTCCCCATGTCGCGCCTGCGCGCCATCGCGCCCCTGCCCCTCGCCTCGCCGATCCTCCGCGAGACCCTCTCGCACCTCTGACGAGGCGCGTCGGGCCGACCGCGAGGACCGAATCGACCCCGCTACGCTTCTTCTCTCCCCGGGTGCTCACGTGCTCCGCTGCCCGTCGTCGCCCCGCCGGACCGTCTCGGGGTGGTCAGAAGTGATCGAGGTCGACGGCTTCCGTCGCGCCGTACCAGCCGTTGCTGACGATCGGTGACAACGTGAAGGCCTGGAGCCGGTAGCTGTTGCCGGCGAAACCGTAGGGCACGGGGCCGCCCAGCCAGAGCACGGTCGCCGGCAGCCCGAAGCTCCAGCCGGGGAGCGTCGTCGCCAGCACCGGATCGAAGAGCAGATCGGCCGCCATCAGGTTCATGTGGATGGCGGGATGACCGCTCGGCAGGATCGGTGACCCGCCGGTCGCGAAGAGCTCGCCATAGAGCCAGACCGGCGTGCCGAGCAGCGCGCCCGTCGGAGACTCGATCGCGACGGTCACGAGATCACCGCCCGTCACCGCACCGCCGAGTCCGTTCACCCGTTGCCCGTCGATCCAGGCCGCGAGCGCGATGTCGTCGTCGGTGCCGGCGAGTGCGAAGGGTCCCGAGTCGAACTCGTCGGCGCCGACGTCCGCGAAGCGCCCGATCGGTCGGGCATCGCCATCGATGTCGGTGGTCGGCGAGATCGCGGACGGCTGCCTGCCGCCGGCGTCGACCATCGGCGAGCCCGCCTGCAGGTGGTAGTCGCCATTCGCCGGATCGACGAAGAGCGGATCGACATCGACGTTCGACCCGCCCGGCCCGCTCCAGCCACCCTCGACGTTGCAGTGCTCGAGGACGGCGACTCCGAGGACGAAGTTCATGTTGCCGCCGCGGAGAATCGAGTTCCTGATCGTGGCCGCCTGCCCGGCGATGATGAGTGGTCCGTAGATCGGCATGTTGTCGATGAAGCTGCACGAGTCGATCATGATCGGGCCGCCCGGCTGCAGGCTGCAGCTGCTCGCCGCGAGGATGCAGCCGACCATCGTGAGTGCGCCGTTCGCGTAGACCAGGTGCGGATTCGTCACCTGCTCGATCCGGCAGCTCTCCAGGACGAGGTTGTTCCCGGTGGTGATGCCGAAGAGCGCTTCGTTGCTCGCGTAGTTCGCGATCGTGCAGCCGCTGAACCGGCAGAGCGCGGCCGAGGAGTTCGACGTGGACGGTCCCGGAATGATCGCCGAACCTCCCGCGAACGCGCAGTCCTCGACCTCCAGCGCCAGGCCGGGGAGGATCGCGTGGTTGCAGTTCGTGAAGTTCGAGTCGCTGATCGTCGCGACTCTCGGCAGCGAGCAGGCCCGGACGTTCTGGGTGAAGTCGGAGTTCGTGATCGTCACCGACGTCGCATCGCTCCAGAGCGCGTTGCCGTTGTCGTGGAAGTCGCAGTTATCGACCGCCAGCATGGATCCCCGAACCCTGACGACGTAATTGAAAGGGTCTCCGACGAGGGCGTTCTTGAACTCGCTGTTCTTGATCACGATCGATCCCGGCAGGAAGGCGGAGTTCGCCCAGACTCCCGAGATGGTGGCTCCGTCGAAGACCGCCCCGTCGATCGAGAGGCTCGCGATGGACTGCTGGATCTCGATCCCCTTCGAGCTGAAGTCGCAGTTCAGGAACTCCACCGACGTGTTGCCGGTCTTCACGGTCATCGTCATGCCGGCTCCGGCGTCGAATGTGAAGCCCTGGACCCGCGAGACCCCCGGGCCGTTGTTCAAGATGATCAACTCGCTGTTTCCGAAGCTCGCCGAGCCGCGGATCTTGGTGACCGCCTTGCCCTGGGTGCCGATCAACGTGAGCGCCTTGTTGGCGAAGGTGATCAGGCCGCCGTAGTTCCCGAGAGCGACCATGATGGTGTCGCCGCTCGAGGCCGCGGCGATCGCGAGCTGGATGTTGGGGTAGGGCTCGGCCATCGTGCCGCTCCAGGGCGGCGGCGCCGCCTGATCGACGTACCAGGTCGTCTGGGAGGGAAGGGGGGAGGCGACCAGGATCAGGCCCATGAGGACGATCAGGCGGCACGGCATCGTGATTCTCCCTGGGAGCGACGACGGTGGCCTCAGGGATGGACGAGGTCCACGGCGTCGCTCGCAGCGTACCAGCCGTTGGCGGCATAGGTCGAGAGCGCGAAGGCCTGGATGCGATAGACCTGGCCCGAAAAGCCCCCCGGCACGACGCCGCTGAGGGTCGTGCTGCCGGACCCCACGACCTGGAGGAGCTGGGAGTTCGCGAGGTCGAGGTGCACCGCGGGGTGACCGGCCGGCAGGATCGGAGAGCCGCCGGCCGCGAAGAGCTCGCCGCGTACGAAACCCCAGTCGGCACCGCCGACCGCGACCAGGAGCTCGACGAGATCGCCGGGCATGACTGCGACGCCCGCGGCGTTCACCCGCTGGCCGTTCACGAAGGTGTCGAGGGCGAGGTCGTCCCGCGTGCCCGCGAGAGCGAAGGGCCCGGAGTCGAACTCGTCGGCTCCGAGGTCGACGTAGCGTCCGATCTGGCGGTCGTCGCCGTCGATGTCGGCGCGGACGTCGAAGGAGGAGAGTCGCCCACCGATGTCGATCATCGGCGATCCGGCCAGGAGATGCAGGTCGCCGTTCGCGGCATCCACGAACATCGGATCGACGTCGATGTTGCTGCCGCCTGGGCCGGCCCAGCCGCCCTTCACGTTACAGCCGTAGAGCGTCGTTCCGGGCAGAACGAGAGGAGTCGGGTCGCTCGACCAGACGATCGAGTCGGTGACGAAGCCGACTCCGGAGATGCCCAGGGGCGAGTCCAGGAAGCTGCATCCCGAGATCCAGGTCTGGCCGTTCGCGGTGCCGAAGGGCGAGGCCGAGCTCGAGAATGACGAATCGCCGACGCTCACGAGCGTCGCTCCCGTGTCGCCGAAGATCCAGCCGACGTTCTCGAGGCGGCAAGCCTGCAGCTCGAAGACGTTCACCTTGAACTCCGGCGGCGGGAAAGGCGGATGGTAGGGATCGTCGTATGGGTAGGCGACGTCGTGGAAGTGGCAGCCCAGAAAGCGCAGCCAGCCCCAGCCGGGCAAGGCGAAGGTGCCGGGTGTCACGTGCGCGGTCACCATGTTCGCGAACTCGCAGCGCTCGAAGGTCAGGTGCTGGAAGACGCCGATCGCGAAGAGGTAGACGTCGAGCAGCCGGCAATCGACGACCTCGCCCAGCGGCTGGCTCAGCCGGAGCTCCGGTCGCGCGCCCTGCTGACCCGCGAGCGTGAAGCCCTCGAGCCGCTGGTAGCCCGTCGTCGGGCCGGAGATCAAGTGGACTCCGCCGGAGCTCGTCGGGGTCGCGACGATCGAGGTCACCGCCGGCCCCTGCGCGCTCTCGAGGCTGAGGGTCCTGTTCGGCCAGTTCAGGTACTCGAAGTAGGCGCCGGGCTGGACCAGCACGGTGTCGCCGTCCAGGGCCGCGTCGAGACCCTGCTGGATGGTCGTGAAGGGTGCGGCGGCGCTGCCGTCGCTCGTGCCGACGAAGGTCTGGTCGACGTGGACGGTGAGCTGGGCCCGACCGGTCGCCTGGAGGAGGACCAGGACGAGGAGGCTCGTTAGGATGCGCGTCATGGTGATCTCCGCTTGCCTGGACGACGAGGGCATGAAGAAGGGCCGATCGCCTGCGCGATCGGCCCTCGCCGTTTGCATCGGTCCGATCAGGCGCTCCCTTTCCGGAAGGCGCCGCGTTCATGATCGGTTCCGGGATCGGGGCGATCCTCCGAACTGCCCCCTCTTCATGAAGGCCTTTGCCAATTCCCGTCTCCATCATCGGGTGAAGATGCAACCGACTTGAGCGGCCGGCGCATTTTCATGCAGGAGGACCGGACCCGACCGGGCAAGAAAAGAACCGCAGCCGGTTGCCCGGCTGCGGTTGGGGTCACGCCCCGAGGGGCGAGATATCTGCCTGAAGTTCTCAGGGTTGTCCACGAACTGGAGTTGTTGCAGTTACACGGGGCTAATCGGGTCACTCCACATTCAGCCGTAGATCCCATCCACCTTCGGGCATCCTTCTTCTCGGTCGCCCCCTTCAATTCCCACTGCCTTCTCGGAAGATGCCGGGGCGACTTGATCCGTATCTCGCAGAAAACCAGGGTCCACCCGGGCCTTCGATCCCGCCGCCCGGGCGAACACCCAGCGCCCGCGGATCCGCCCCGAGGACCACGCCGAGCGGCCTCCAGGAGGCTCCGGGCGCCCGGCACCGCGCCCTCCGGTACCGCAATTCAGCGTTGACAGGGCCCTCGGGAGCCGTAACTTCGAAGGACGATGATCGGGCTTCGGGAGATCCGGAGCCGGCCGCCTTTCCGAAGAGACGACCATGAGTCCAGATCCCTCACGCCGCTTCAGCTGCGAGACCTACCTGCTCGCATTCGCCGGCGGTGCTCGAGAGGGCCTCGTTCGCGAGCACATCGAGCACTGCTACTTCTGCCGCGACATCGTCCACGGCGGCACGGAGGAGTTCCCTCTCTCCTACGACGAGGAGGTCGCCCAGCGCCGCGCCGAACTCCGCCGCGCGAACCGCCGCCGCTTCCTCAAGGTCGGCGCCGCCGCCGTCGTCGGCCTCGCGACCCTCGGCACGACCGGCGTGATCGCGTCGCGCTACCTCTTCCACCCGACCCAAGTCATCGAGCACAAGCGACACAAGGCACTCGACAAGATATTCAGCCTGCAAGGGCGTCCCGGCGTGATCGCCTACCTCGACCAGGCCAGCATCGAAGAACGGGTCGATGCCCATACCTGGATTGCCGAGCGTGGTCATCTCTCGCTCGTGGACTTGATCGTCATTGACATCGCAAGCGAGTCGAAAGTCATTCGAGCGGGCGTCGTGATGGAGTTGCGGAAGTTCGATCCGGCTCAGCTCGCGCCATGGAAGACGACGCTCGCTAACGCGCAGGCGATTGAGCCTGCAGCGGGGATCGCGGCTGCACTTGGAAGTCTGGTTGACAGCATCCCCTGATCATGATCACGCTCATCGCTCCTGACGAGGCGATTGCTGGGAGTCGTTACTGCTTCGAGGTGACGAGTTTCACGGGGAGCTTGCATGTCCGGGCGACGCTCGATGGCATAGAGG
>JBFIHP010000144.1:0-7211 GCA_041601735.1 Planctomycetota bacterium
ACGCCGATCCCGGCCTCGAGCTGCTGAGGATCGCGACCTCGGAGCCCCCGGCCGTTCTCGCCGCTCTCGGCCCCGGCCCGAATCTGGTGCTGATCGACGGGACCGCGCAGGAGGACCTGATGACCGCCGCTCGCGCCCGGGGCCTGCCCTGCACCCGGCTCCTCGCCTGAGCGGGAGAAACGCTCAGGCCTCCACGACGGCGTCGGCCCCGACGTGACGCCCGCCGCCGGCGTCCTTCGCCGCGTAGAGCGCACGGTCGGCCTCGCGCAGGAGACGCTTGCGGGCGTCGGGACCGCGATCGCGAAGAACGGCGCTGCCCAGGCTCATCCCAACTCCCGGAAGCGGACGGATCTCGGCAAAGATCCGCACGACGCGTTCGGCCAGTTCGTCGAGCGTGCCCTTGCGGTCGCAGGCCACGACCAGGGCGAACTCGTCACCGCCGATGCGGAAGGCCCGTTCGCCGGCGCGCCGGGCGGCGCGGCTCATGGCCTCGCCGACCGCGACCAACACCCGGTCGCCGAGCTCGTGCCCCGAGCCGTCGTTCACCTCCTTGAAGCAATCGACATCGACGAGGATCAGGCCCACTGCTCCCCCCTGCCGGGGCGCGCGGCGGATCTCCTCGTCGAGGCAGAGATCGAAGGCCCGGCGGTTGCCGAGGCCCGTGAGCGGATCGCTCATCGCCAGAGCGGCCATCCGCTCGCTCATCCTCTCGAGCTTCTCGGTCAGGTCGATGATCCGGTTCTCGTGTCCCTTGCGCTCGCAGGCGTAATCCAGGCTGCGTTCGAGCAGCGGCGGCTGGAGTTCGTCCTTCACCAGATAGTCCTGCGCGCCGAGTCGCAGGGACTCGGCGGCGAAACCGCGGTGACCGGTCAGGACGACGATCGGGAGTTCGGGGCGGACCTCGACGAGCTGCGCGACCCCCTCGCTGCCCTCGGCATCGGGCAGGGTCAAATCCAGCAGGGCGAGGTCAAAGTCCTCGACCTGAAGAAGCTCGAAGGCCTCTTCGAGGCATCTCACCCGTCTCAGACCGTCCGTCGGGATCGAGGTGCGTTCGAGCTGCTCGCGAAGCACCTGAACGTCGCCGTCATCGTCTTCGATGAGGAGGATGCGCATGACCTTCCCTCACGGAGTCCGGCGCCTTCGAGTGTACCTCAGGGGGCAACACCGGGCGCTTGCGCTTCATTTCATTCATCGACCGTTCCGGCCTGATGAATGAAGACCCGGAGCCTGAAACTCCGGGTCTTCCCTCTCGCTGCGTTTCGGTCGGCGCCGTCCGTCTCAGAGCAGGTCGGCCACGATCGCCTTCTCGTCCTCGAGCTCCTTCACGCTGGCCATGAACTTGCCGCGCGCGAATTCCGAGAGCTCGAGGCCCGGAACGATCTTCCAGGCGCCCTTGCCGTCGGTCGTGCAGGGGAAGCCGATGATCAGGCCCTCGGGGGTATCGTAGGAGCCGTCGGAGACGACGCCCATCGAGACCCAGGAGCCCTTCCTCGTGCCGAACTCCCAGTCGTGCATGTGGTCGATCGCGGCGTTGGCCGCCGAGGCGGCCGAGCTCAGGCCGCGGGCCGCGATGATCGCCGCGCCGCGCTGCTGGACGGTCTTGATGAAGTCGCCCTCGAGCCAGGCGCCGTCCTTGATGACCTCGGTCGCCTTCTTGCCCTTGATCGTCGCGTTCTCGAAATCCGGATACTGGGTCGCGCTGTGGTTGCCGAAGATCGTCACGTGATCGACCTCGGTGGTCGCGACCTTCGCCTTGCCGGCGAGCTGCGCGATGGCGCGGTTGTGGTCGAGACGGGTCATCGCGCTGAAGCGCTCGCGCGGCACATCGGGGGCGTGCGACATGGCGATGAGACAGTTGGTGTTGCAGGGATTGCCCACCACGATGACGCGGAGGTCGCTCGCGGCGTGGTCGTTCAGCGCCTTGCCCTGGCCGATGAAGATCGGGCCGTTGTCGCGGATCAGGTCCTTGCGCTCCATGCCCTTGCCGCGGGGCTTCGAGCCGACGAGGAAGGCGCGGTTCACGTCCTTGAAGGCGACCTTCGGGTCGTCCGAGCTGACCACGCCCTGGAGCAGCGGGAAGGCGCAGTCGTCGAGCTCCATGACGACGCCATTGAGGGCCGGAAGGGCGGGGCTGATCTCGAGCAGCTGCAGGATGATCGGCTGGTCGGCGCCGAAGACCGCACCCGAAGCGATGCGGAACAGCAGGCTGTAGCCGATCTGTCCGGCGGCGCCGGTGACGGCCACGCGAAGCGGAGTCTTCATGTCCATTCTCCTCTGGGGTTCAGTCGTTCGCGGGTCGAGCCGCGCTCGACCCGGCGTCCTCGTCCTCGATCCGGACCAGGTGGGCCAGCTTCTGGTTCATGTCCACCTGTTGCCCCTCGCCCGCCGCCAGGGACTGGACGACGGCGTCGAAGGGCGCGATCAGCTTGTGTTCCATCTTCATGGCCTCGACGATCAGCACGGCCTCGCCGAGGGCCACCCGGGCACCCTCCTGGACGAGGACCCTCACGACCTTGCCGGTCATCGGCGCCTCGAGGTCCACCGCCGCGGCGGAGGCCCCGGCATCGGCCGGGTCCGGGACGTGCCGGCGCAGCAGATAGGGCTCGCCCGCGTCGGCCACGTGGATGCGATCGCCGTCGCGACGCGCCGCGATGCGGTGCCGCTCTCCCTCGGCCGTGAGGATCAGCTCGGTGCCGAGGTCCTCGACCTCGAAGACGATCTCGCGGTCGTCGCCCGCGCGTCGCATCCGCAAGGTAGCGCCTTCGATGCGATAGTCGATGGCGACGATCTCGCCGGCCAGCTCCAGATGCATGGTCTTCATCGGGCCTCCTCCGCGCCGAGATTGCGCCAGTCACCGAGCCGGTCGAAGGGGCTGTAGGGGTCGCCATCGAGATCGACCGTCTCGCCGGTGCCGGAGCCGATCGCGCGGCCGCGGCCCCGCGCGAAGCAGTAGACGGCGGCCGCCAGAACCTCGTCCTCGAGCGCCGCCGGTCGGACGAGTCCTCCCTCCGCGCGCAACTCGTCGAGGCTGCGGGTGTGGAAGTCGGCGGCCGCGAACCAGTCGGACTCGCAGATGCGCTTCAGGAATCCGGTGTTGGTCACGATGCCCAGCACGAAGGTCTCCTTCAGCGCCGCGATGATCCGGCGTCGGGCCTCGGAGCGGGTGCTGCCCCAGGCCACGAGCTTGGCGATCATCGGGTCGTACTCGGCGCTCACCTCGCCGCTGTCCTCGATCGCGGTGTCGAAGCGCAGACCGGGACCGAAGGGCGCCTTCATCGCCAGGACCCTGCCGGGCGTGGGCAGGAAGTCGCGCTCCGGATCCTCGGCGTAGATGCGCAGCTCGATGGCCGCGCCCCGCGGCTGCGGGTTCTCCAGCTCGGTCGGCAATCCCCGGCCCGCCGCCACCGAGAGCTGCGCGGCCACCAGATCGAGGCCGTAGACCATCTCGGTCACCGGATGCTCGACCTGGAGACGCGTGTTCATCTCGAGGAAGTAGAAGGACTCGTCGGGACCGAGCAGGAACTCGACCGTGCCGGCCCCGCGGTACTCCACCGCGCAGCTGAGATCGACCGCGGCCTGCTCCATCCGGGCGCGCAGTTCGGGACCGACCACGGGCGAGGGGCACTCCTCCACCACCTTCTGGTGGCGACGCTGCAGGCTGCATTCGCGCTCGCCGATGGCGACGGCCCGACCGGCGCCGTCACCGAAGACCTGCACCTCGACGTGCCGCGCGGGGCGCACGAAGCGCTCGACGATGAGACGATCGTCGCCGAAGGCGGCCTTCGCCAGTCGGCGGCCGGCGGCGGCGGCCTCGACCAGGTCCTCGCGGCGACGCACGACGGTCATGCCCTTGCCGCCGCCGCCCGCGGAGGGCTTGAGCAGGAGCGGAAAACCGACCTCGTCGGCCGCGGCGAGCAGGTCCTCGTCGCCGGCGATCTCGCTGCGACCCGGCACGACCGGGACGCCGGCCTCGGCGGCGAGGTCGCGCGCCGCGGCCTTGTCGCCCATGGCCCGGATGGACGCGGCGCTGGGTCCGATGAAGACGATGCCCTCGTGGTCGCAGCGCTCGGAGAACTCGGCGTTCTCGGAGAGGAACCCGTAGCCCGGGTGGATCGCCTCCGCCCCCGAGGCCTTCGCCGCCGCGATGATGCGGTCCTGGTCGAGGTAGCTCTCCCGTGCCGGAGCCGGACCGATCTCGAGCACCTCGTCGGCCAGCCGGGCGTGCAGCGCGCCCCGGTCCGCCTCCGAGCAGACGGCGACGCTTTGGATGCCCAGGGCCTTCAGGCTGTGGATCACCCGCACCGCGATCTCGCCGCGGTTGGCGATCAGCACCTTGTCGAAGAAGCGTTCGCTCACGATTCGTCCTCCCGGACCCAGGACGGTTTGCGCTTGTCCAGGAAGGCGGTCATGCCCTCCTGGCCCTCGGCCGCGCCGCGCAGCCTGGCGATCCAGGGGGCGGTGATGTCGATCGCCGCCGCGCCCTGGACGCCGCGCACGGCGGCGATGAGCGCTTTGGACTCACGGACGGCTCCGGGCGCGGCCCGCAGGAGCGCGGCGACGAGAGTCGCCACCTCGGCCTCGAGGGCCGCGACGTCCGGCAGGCACTTCTGGGCCAGCCCGATGCGCTCGGCCTCGCGACCGTCGAAGATCTCGCCGCTCAGGAAGTAGCGGCGGGCCTGGGTCTCGCCGACCTTGCGCAGGACGTGGGGCGAGATGACGGCCGGGATGATGCCGAGCATCACCTCGGTGAAGCCGAACTTCGCCGCTTCGACGCAGAGGGCGACGTCGGCGGCCGCGACCAGTCCGGCCCCGCCGCCGAGGGCGTGACCGTGCACGACCGCGACGACCGGCGCCGGGCAGTCCGCCACCGCGGCGAACATCGCGGCCATCTCGCGAGCGCCGGCCTCGTTCTCGGCCTCGTCGAGATCGACGCCGGCCCGCATCCAGTTGAGGTCGGCGCCGGCGCAGAAGGCCTTGCCCTCCCCGCGCAGGAGGACGACCCGCAGCTCGACCTCCGCGGCCAGCGCGCGAAAGACCGCCTCGAGCTCGGCGATCAGCCGGGCGTCGAAGGCGTTGCGTGTCGCGCCGCGGGCGAGCGTGACCGTGGCGATGCCGCGGGCGTCGCGTTCCAGACGAATGGTCTCGTAGTTCCTGTCCATCACGCTCACATCCGGAAGACGGCGAAGCGGGAGTCCTCGATCGGCGCGTTCAACGCCGCCGAGATCGAGAGGCCCAGCACCTTGCGGGTATCGGCGGGATCGATGATGCCGTCGTCCCAGAGCCGCGCCGAGCTGTAGTAGGGGTGTCCCTCGGTCTCGTACTTGTCGAGGATGGGGCGACGCATCGCCTCCTCCTCCGCCGCGGTCATGGTCTTCTGATCGCGCTCGAGCTGGTCCTTCTTCACCGTGGTCAGCACGGAGGCCGCCTGCTCGCCGCCCATGACCGAGATCCGGGCGTTGGGCCACATGTAGAGCAGGCGCGGGTCGTAGGCACGACCGCACATGCCGTAGTTGCCGGCGCCGAAGGAGCCGCCGATGATGACCGTGAACTTGGGCACGCCCACCGTGGCGACCGCCTGCACCATCTTGGCGCCGTCGCGGGCGATGCCGCCGTTCTCGTAGCGCCGCCCCACCATGAAGCCGGTGATGTTCTGGAGGAAGACCAGCGGCACCTTGCGCTGACCGCAGAGCTCGACGAAGTGCGCCGCCTTCAGCGCCGACTCCGAAAACAGCACGCCGTTGTTGGCGACGATGCCGACCGGATAGCCCATGACGTGGGCAAAACCGGTGACCAGGGTGGTGCCGTACTCCTTCTTGAACTCGTGGAAGCGGCTGCCGTCCACGGTGCGCGCGATGATCTCGCGCACGTCGTAGGGTTGCTTGTTGTCCGGATCCACGATCCCGTAGATCTCGCGCGGATCGTAGATCGGGTCCTCGGGCTGCTGGACCAGGATGCCGGTCCGCTTCTTCCAGTTGAGGTGCTCCACGACGCTGCGCGCGAGCCGGAGAGCGTGTTCGTCGTTGTCGGCGAGATGATCGGTGACGCCGCTGATCTTGCAGTGGACCTCCGCGCCCCCGAGATCCTCGGCGCTCACGACCTCGCCGGTCGCGGCCTTCACGAGTGGCGGGCCGCCGAGGAAGATCGTGCCGTTGCCGCGGACGATGATGCTCTCGTCCGACATCGCCGGGACGTAGGCGCCGCCCGCGGTGCAGGAGCCCATCACGACCGCGATCTGCGGGATGCCCGCCGCCGACATCCGGGCCTGGTTGTAGAAGATGCGGCCGAAGTGCTCGCGGTCGGGGAAGACCTCGTCCTGGAGGGGCAGGAAGGCGCCGCCGGAGTCGACGAGATAGACGCAGGGCAGCCGGTTCTCGAGCGCGATGTTCTGGGCCCGGACGTGCTTCTTGACGGTCAAGGGGTAGTAGGTCCCGCCCTTCACCGTCGCGTCGTTCGCGATGACCATGCACTCGACCCCGGCGATGCGGCCGATCCCGGTCACGACACTCGCGGAGGGGACGGGGCCGTCGTAGACCTCGTGGGCCGCGAGGGTCGAGAGCTCGAGAAAGGGCGTGTCGGGGTCTACGAGATGCTCGATCCGGTCGCGAACCAGGAGCTTGCCGCGCGAGACGTGGAGTTCGCGCGCGCGGGCGGAGCCGCCGAGCCGGGTCTCGTCCGTGACGCGCCTGAGGTCGTCCACGAGGGCCTTCATGCGGGCCGCCTGGGCCTTGAAGTCCGCCGACTCGGTGCGGATCTGGCTCCGGATCACGTCGCTCATCGGCTCGTTCAATCCTGTCGAATGAGTGGGCCCGGATGACCCCAACGGCCGATAGGAAGGCAGGCAGGCTCCGGACTTGCGTTCGCGAGAACCGCGATCGGGCTCGCCGGGCGAGGCCGACCGAGGGCGCGGGATTCTATCGACCGCAACGGCGTCGGTTCAACATTTTCGCGCCGGCCCGGGAGTTGATAATTCCCTTCGCTTGCATAGACTTGTGAACGTGCAAGGAGGTTCCCTACCGGCCCCGAGGGGCGGGTTCTACTCGTGCGTAATCGAGGTGGCTACTTCAGCTCGATCGAAGCCCCGGCGCCCTCGGCGCAGCGTGTACGAGACATCCGCGAGCTTGGCATCGGGGTGGTCCTCCAAGAACTCCACCAGGTCCCGGGACGCCGCTTCGACGACCCCCCGCGAGCGCCCCGAAAGCGCAAGGAGCTGC
>JBFIHP010000145.1:0-7208 GCA_041601735.1 Planctomycetota bacterium
CCCATGACGGCAGCCGACCTCGAGGGGGAATTCGGCACCAAGAAGTCGGTCTTCGGGCCGCTCTGTCGCCTGCTCGAACGCGAAGGCGGCGACGCCGCGCTCCTGCTCCATGCCGTCGAGACCGAGGGGATCCAGGGCTTCGGAGCCACCTACACCGCGAAGCTCCGCGAGCTGGCCGAGCTGGGCGGCTTCCTTCCCGACGGTCGAGCCCTCGATCGCGAGCAGCTCCTCCAGGAGGGTCTCGGGGCCGCCGCGCCCGATGTCAGGGCGGGACGCATCCGGACCGAGGATCTCGCCGCCGTGCTACGCCGCCTGATCGCCGATCTCGACCGGAATTGACCGGCCGGAGACGAAGATGAGCGGGAAGCCCTCGGGGCTACCCGCTCACCTCGATCATGGCCGTTTCGATCAGTTCCGTGCGGTCTCGCTCGCCGCGATCCAGGCACGCCAGCGATCCGGCTCGTAGCCGAAGCTCTGCCCGCTGATCTGGCGCAGAGCGACGACGGCGGCCTCGCGCGCCGGGTCCTTCTCGTTCTCGATCACGCCGACGAGTCGCCGCATGCTGTCGCGGTCGCGCAGCGCCGCGACGTAGCGGATGGCCGGCAGACGAGCCTCCGAGTCCTTTCGGTCGATGTGACGCCGGGCGTCGTCGAGCAACTGGTCGAGCCCGAGCCTGGCCGCGGCGCCGAAGGCCGCGGCCTGCACCGAAGGGAGGTCCCGCCGCGCCGCGGCCGCGAGGACCGGCAAGGAGGCCTTGCCCGTCTGGCTGACCACCAGCCCGATGACGAGCCCGGCGGTGCGGGCATCGAGCTTCGGGACCATCGGGACACAGCGCTGCACCATGACCGCCCGGCTCTCCTCCGTCGAGCAATCGACCCTGGAGAGCAGCCGGATGGCCCGAGAGCAGATCCAGAAGTCGCCGTCGGTGAGAGCATCGAAGGCGACCGAAATGGTCTGCACATCGGAGGGAGCATGGGCGACGAGCGCGTCGATCGCGCGCCTGCGTACGACGACCTCACGGTCCTTCATCAGCTCGTGAGCCCTCGAGACGGCCGCCTCCGGATGGAGGGCTGAGAGGCTGACCATGGCCTCGGCCCGGACGTCCGCCGAGTCGTGCGAGCAGAAGCCGGAGAGCGCCTCCTCGCCGTCGCCGGCCCCCACGACCTTGTAGCAGCGCAGGGCCCAGACGATCGCGTCCGGGCTGCGTTTGCCCAGTCCGTCCAGCAGATAGGGCCCGATCTCCGGACCGAGGGCGACCGTCTTCTCGGCCTCGGCCACGAGCGTCGCGCTGCCGGCCTCGGCGGCCCGGAAGAAGACCGCGACCTGCTTCTCGACCTCGTCACCGCTCTGTCCGAAGAGCGCCGACCCCGCCATGCATGCGAGCACGAGGCTCGCCAGTATTCGTCTCGTCATCATCGTCACCCCCACCCCGAGGTCATGTTCAGTTCAAGGAAGCGCGGCTCCAGGACAGCACGCGCGCCGACGCGGTCGCGAAGGCATTCGGAAGGTTGGCCAGCACGGTGGAGCTGAACAACACGTCGGCGTTGCCGTTGCCGAAGGCGTTGCCGTAACTCTCGTCCGAGAAGGACATGAAGGCCCCGATGATCGAGCAGTCGCCGTTGATGTGGGTCACGAAGTCGGCCATGATCAGACCGCGGAAGGCGCCGTGGATGTTCTTCATGAGAGCATCGCCGTCCTTCGTGTGGTGCACGATGATCGAGGGCGGGTCGTTGTAGATCGGACCGAAATCGGCGGGCTGCCAGTGGTTGAAGTCCGCGTAGACGATCACGCCGCCGGGAATGCTCCCGCCGTTCGCCGCGATCCAGTTGTTGAGCGCCGTCTCCGTCGCGAAGTAGGTGCCGGCCGCCTGGGCGATCGACTTGAGGGTGCCGGGGGGCTGTCCCAACGCGGCATCCGGCGATTCCGGGTAACCGTGGGTGTCCTCGTCAATCGCGCCGTCACCATCGTTGTCGATCCCGTCGTAGGGCTCCTCGTCGATCAGGCCGTCGCCGTCCGCGTCCACGCCGTCCTGCCAGACCGCGAACTGCTCGATGCCGCCGACGGGGGCGGGTTTCGCCGGCGCGTTGCCGCTGCCGCCGACCGTCGAGGAGCCGCCCTGGGTTACGCCCTGCGTGCTCGAGATGCCGTGGAGCCCCGGCCCGACCAGCGCGGTCGCCCAGTCGTCCCAGTCGCGGCCGTCCACGTTGATCGTTCCGAGGGTCTCGACGGGGCCCTCGGCGGTGATCGCCGCACGCGCCGGAAAGGCCACACCGGGGGCGGTCACGAGTTCGATGATGGCCTCGAGCCCCTGGGCGGCGCCGCCGACGCGCGCGACCGCATGGACCCGATAGAGATCGCCGCCCAGGTCGGTCGCCGTCACGACGATGCTGCGGTCGTCCGCTCCTGCCAGGCTCACGGTCCCGAGACCGTCGCCGTCGGGATCGTCACCCGACTTGAGCTCGGCCATGGCGAGGTGCACGCCCTCCTCGGCGGCCAGACGCGCCCGGACCATGCCGATCTCGGCGTTGGTCTCGACTCCAAGCTGGAAGGACGCGGTCAGATAGGTGACTGCCGTCACCGCCATGAGAACTACGACGAACAGCGTCGCCACCATCGCCTGTCCGGTCTCGTTTCGTTCGATGCGCATGATCGTTCACTCGCTCAAGCTCGGGAGAGACGCGTTGCGCAAGTAGTCGCAGCGGGTCCATCGTGGGGAGGCTACCCCCGCCTGGGAGACCCGGTCGGACCAAACTCGGATTTTCGTCGTCTGCGATTTCATGCAGATCGACGCGGAATCCTGCATGGACGATTTCTTTAAACCCACCGCTAAGAACAGTCGAAAGTCTTCGATGAACCCATGCGGCCACGTGCCGCAGGAGCCAAGACATGCATGACACCGTAGACGACATGAAACCGCGCAACGGGCGCGATGATGGTGGTTTCACCCTCATCGAAGTCCTGTTGTCTCTCACGATCATGACCGCCGGCGCCTTGACCCTGCTGAGCGTCATGGCGACGACGTCCGAGAACGACGAGCAGAACCGTCAGCGCGCAACCGCCGTTCAGGCGGCCTACGCGCAGATGGAAGAGGTGCTCGCCTTCGATGACGATGAGGACATCGACAACTTCATCGCGCAGTGGACGAATCCGGCGAACTCGACCTTCACGGTGGGCGAACTCCAGAGCCCCGACGTCGCGGGCGCGCCGGCGCCCGGAACGATCGTCCTCGACGCCACGGATACCGAGCGCGTGCTCGTGACCGTCACCGTGCGCTGGCAAACCCGCCAGGGTCAGGCCAGGACGGTCAGCCTGCCCTTCACCAAGACGGAGACCCTGAAATGACGCGTCGCGACAACGAGGCCGGTTTCACGCTGCTCGAGATGACGGTCTCCCTCAGCGTCTTCATCATCGGCATGGGGATCCTCCTGGTCACCTTCGATCGAGGCGGGCACTTCACGACCCAGGCCAATGCACTCGCCAGGGCAGATTCGAGCGCGCAGCGCTCGACCAACAAGCTCATGGACCTGTTCTCGGAGGCCTCTCGTGAGAACATCGACACCATGGCGAGGTATCGCAGCGCGGTCGCGGCGGTCTCCTTCTCGACCGACCGGTTCTGGACCAATTCGATGCGCCAGTGCGGTAGCGCCAACTGCGGGTTCCACACGCGGAACGACCTCTCGGTTGACGCGATGAAGTACAGCTGCGCTCACGAGTACCGCCGGGGACTCGGCACGGTGCCCTCGGCCATGGGCAAGGTCTGGAGTGCAAACGCTGCGCGCTGCGCCTTCGACGGCAGCGGTCTGGCATCAGGCGCGAACATGGACGGCGTACGCCTCCTCGTCGCAAGATCCGACGGCGCCTTCCGGACGAACCAGGGCCGCCCGCTCTTCCGCAACATGGTCTTCGTCTTCCCCAAGAGGAACGACAAGGGTCTGATGGACCTGGCCCGTTACGAGCTCCGGATCGAGGACCTGATCGCCGCGGGCGTGAGCACGGGCGGCGGCTGGGATCGCTGGACCAACGCCGACCTGGACTGGTTCGACCTCCTGGACTTCGGTACCGACGGCACCATCGACGCCGTTCCCGACGGCAGCGTCCCGCTGACCGCCGAGAACTCGGACGGAGCCGAGGAGATGTTCAGCACCATGACGACCAATGATGGCCCCGGGGTCATCTACAACAAGGTCGTCGGGGTCTGGGGCGCCACCTATCGCAAGGTGACGGTCACCGTCCGGCTCGATACCGGCCGGATCGACTTCGACATCGAGCACTACGACACCTCGTTCAAGTTCTGGAGCGTCAGCGGCCAGATCACGAGGGCGCCGGAGGTCCTGGTCAACGACGTCACCGAATTCGCGGTCTCCACCGCGGTGTCGAATCCCCTCGACCCCGTGACCAATCCGACCGGCGTCGCGCAGGACGGCATCGTGCGCGTCCACATCGGAACGAGCCGAAACTACCGGCGCGACGGCAACGAACTCTGGGAACACCACGTCGACACCTTCACCGTGCGGCCGAGGAACTGAAGCATGTCGCCACACCCGAGACACATCATGATCGCCCTGGCCGTGCTGGTCACCCTGGGCCTCGTCGGCGTCCTGCACCCCGATCGCGGCGCCGATGCCCTGACGCACTCGGGACGCACACCGGAGACCGAGGAGTGGAGCGCGATCGCCTTCGAACTCGAGGACGAGGTCCCGGCGCGAGCGCTCCTCGGCGGAATCAGGAACGATCTGCTCGATCGTCGCCTCACCGCCCGCGGCATCTCCTGGGAGGGCTTTCGCCACCGTGCGCAGGACCTCATGAGTCGCGTCAGCCGGTACGAGGTCACGAACCGCAGCGGATTCATCCTGGCCGACGCCATGGCCCGATCCTCGGAGTCGCTTCCGGTGGAGATCCTGGTCGAGCCGGAGATCGACGATTCGATCGTGTCACTCGACGACGAGGTCGTCGCGCTCGTGCGTCGTTTGCTCCTGCAACTTCCTGCCGAGAGCTGACCGAGGCGGCCTAGCGTTCGGCCCAGGCCCGCTCGAGCCACTCGCGATCGTCGGGATGAGCGATCGAGATCAGGGCCTGAGCTCGCTCACCGAGCGTCAACCCGAACAGGTTGACGGAGCCGTGTTCCGTGACGATGTGGTGGGCATGCGGTCGCGTCGTGACCACGCCTGCTCCGTCCTTGAGCGTCGGAACGATGCGCGCTTCGCCGCGCCGCGTCCGGCTCGGCAAGGCGAGAATCGGCTTGCCGCCCTTCGACATGGCCGCGCCGCGCATGAAGTCGAGCTGTCCGCCGACGCCCGAGATGATCTTCGGCCCGATCGAATCGGCGCAGATCTGGCCGGTCAGATCGACCTCGACCGCCGAGTTGATCGCCACGACCTTGTCGTTGCGTGCGATCACGCCGGGGCGATTCACGTACTCGATGTCGAGGTTGAGCACGGAGAGGTTGTCGTGCACGAAGTCGTAGAGCCTGCGGCTCCCCATCAGGAAGGAGCCGACGGTCTTACCCGGGTGGATGTTCTTGCGGCTGTTATCGACCGCGCCGCACTCGATCAGATCGAGCGCGCCGTCTGACCACATCTCGGTGTGGATTCCCATGTGCCGGTGAGATCGCAGCTCGTTGCAGACCGCGTTCGGGATGGCGCCGATGCCCATCTGCAGCGTCGCACCGTCCTCGACGAGTTCGGCGACGTGACGACCGATGGCCTTCTCCTCTTCGCTGAGTGCCGGACGAGGCAGCTCGTAGAGGTCGCGCTCCTCCTCGTAGGCGTGATCGATGGCCGAGACGTGCAGGAGGCCGTCGCCCAGGATGCGCGGCATCCGGGGGTTGATCCAGGCGATGACCGTCTTGGCGGTCTCGACCGCGGCGTGGGTGGTGTCGACGCTCGTCCCGAGGCTGCACCAGCCGTGGCGATCCGGCGGCGAGACCTGAACCAGGGCCACATCGAGCGGACGGCGGCCGGACCGGAACAGTCGCGGCATCTCCGAGAGCAGGCAGGGGATGTAATCGACCCGGTCGAAATCGACCTTCTTCCGCATGTTCTCGCCGACGAAGAGGTTCGCGACCCGGAAACTCTTGGCGTACTCGGGCGACCCGTAGTGGGCCTCGCCGAAGGTGTGCATGTGGATCAGCTCGACGTCGCGAAGCTCGTCGGCGCGCTCGAGGAGCGCTTCGATCAGGGCCGCCGGAGTCGCCGCCGCGCCATGGATGAACACACGCCTGCCCGAGCGGATCGAGGCGATCGCTTCGAGTGCCGAATCATGCCGTTTCATGACCGAGAATCTCCCAACCTGGACGCGCCGACCAGCCCGACGGCGCTACCCCTCTGTTAACAAGAGGGGTCGGCAAAAAACGAGGGAGAACAGGCCACGAATCGTTCGTCCGACACCGCTATCGCGAGAGTGCTCGCCGGCAAGCGGCGACTTGTCGCGGTCAGGCGCGAACGTTGAACCAGCCACCGCAGGACGGGCATTTCACGTCGCCGGAGGGCGAGATCTCGGCCTTGCCGTCGAGCCGTGCTCCGCAGTTCGTGCAGGCGGTGCGGACCCCGGCATCGGAGCTGCCCTCGCCCCGCGCCGGGCGATGACCGCCTCGGCTGCCGAGACGATGGGTCGTGGCCGCGCCTGCCCGGGCCCCGAAGGCGCCGCCGAGGCCGATGATCACGAAGACCGAGGCGACGAGGCTGGCAAAGACCTTGAAGAAGGTCGGGGCATTGCCGAAGAACTCGTCGTCGGTCCAGACGAAGAAGATGATGCTGGCCCCGATCAGCGCGAAGATGAGCGGGATGATCCGCATGACGATCCCGGCGGGGCCGCCCGGCGGCGCATCGAAGGACCCGGTCATCCCCTGTCTCCCTTCCGCCAGCGCAGCCAGTTCTCCTGGGCATCGACGTAGAGGTCGCGGTAGCCGACCGCGCTCTTCGCCCAGGAGTGATCCTCGGCCATCGCGTTGGCGATCAGCCGCCGCCTCGCCTTCGGGTCGCGCCAGGCCGCGAGCGCCCGTGTCGCCGCCCCCAGGAGATCCTCCGGATCGGCCCGTTCGAAGAGGAAGCCGTTGCCCTCGCCCGTGGCCGGGTTCCACTCCTTGACGGTGTCGGCCAGGCCGCCCGTGCGACGCACGATCGGAAGCGTGCCGTAGCGCAGCGCGTACATCTGGTTGAGGCCGCAGGGCTCGTAGTGCGAGGGCATGAGGAAGAGGTCGGCGCCCGCCG
>JBFIHP010000146.1:0-7201 GCA_041601735.1 Planctomycetota bacterium
AGCTGGGCGTCGAGCTGCCAGGTGATCGCCTGCGCCGGGAGACCATCGAGGACACCACCCTGTCCGCTGCGTCCTTCGACCTGGTGATCTGCAACGCGGTGCTGCACTTCGCGCGCGACGAGGACCACTTCCGCGCCATGACCGGATCCATGGCCCGACTTCTGCGCCCCGGCGGGCTCGCCTTCTGTCGCCTCGCGAGCGACGTCGGCATCGCCCATCTCATGAAGCCCGCGCCGGAGAAGTCCGGTCGCTGGCGCCGCATGCCGGACGGTTCCGACCGCTTCGTCGTCGACCTCGATTTCCTGCTCCGGGAGACCGAGCGGCTCGGCGCCCGGCTGGACGGTGCGATCAAGACCGTGAACGTCCAGGACCGGCGCTGCATGAGCACCTGGATCTGGACGCGCTGACGCCCGCTCAGCGCCCGCCCTCCTCCTCCGCCGCCGGACGCGCCTCCGTCTCCGTCTTCTCGAGCGCGGCCGGAAGTCCGATCTCGGGCGCCCTCAAGGCCATCATCACCATCGCCGTGGAGTAGCTCTTCGAGCGCGGGAAGATCCGGTCGTTCCAGAGACCGTCCTCGTCCCGGGTCTCGAGGAGCAGCGCGCGGAGGCGCGCCCGCTGCTCGGAGCGCTCCGCCTCCGGCAGGGCCTCGATGGCGCGCGCGGCGTAGAGATGGCCGAAGTAAAAGTAGTAGGGCGCGATCTGGTAGGGCCCCTCGTGGGTGCCCTGCTTGCTCTTGCGCGCGCGCAGCTCGCTGAAGCCGGCGAAGAAGCCGGCGAGGGCGAGCCTGAGGTCCGCGACCTCGGCCTTGCCGCCCAGATGGAGCGCGAGCTCGGCGCAGGCCGAGCGGGCCGACGAGGCCGGCATCGGCACGGGCCGGCGCGCGCTGCCGGCGTAGGCGTGGGCACGGTCGGAGCGGCGCCCCGCCTCGAGGGCCTTCAGGGCCCGATCGATGAGGGGCTGCTTCACCTCGTGTCCGAGCTCGCGCGCCCGGTAGAGCACGAGGAGGGTCGCGCCGGTCATGAAGGACGCGCTGGCGCCGCCGGCGTAGTTCCAGCCGCCGCCGCGGGCCTGGTTCACCTCGAGGCAGTTCAGGAGCCTGAGGATGCCGGCGTCGATCCGCTTCGCGCGCTCCTCGGGAGCGGCGAGACCGCGGTGTTTCGCCTCGACGAGGAACTCCAGCCCGTAGCCATGCGCCCAGCCGCGAACGTCGTAGCCGCGCTGCGGCCCGGCGCTCAGCGTCGCGTCGGTCTCGATCATCTCGAGCACGAAGTCGAGCGCCCGCAGGACCGCGGCGCGAGCGGCCGGGTCCTCGTCGAAGCCGGGCCAGGCCATGATCGCCAGTGCGACGAGCGCGCTGCCGCCGACCCGGTAGCCGGCCGGGATGCGGCCGTCGGGGCGGACGCGATAGACACCCTCGTAGGGCCACTCGCGCCCCTCGCCCGCGCCGAAGATCTCGTCCAGCCGCGCCTTCTCCTTCTTCCGCCAGGGCTCGAGCTCGTCATCCGGCAGCTTGCCGACCGGACGATCGGGTCGGTAGTTCTCCTGGCGACGCAGGAGTTCGCGCGCCGCCGCGGCGACGATCGCCTCGAGGTCGGTCGGCTCGACAAGCTCGTCGCCACCCGTCTCGATCGGAGTCTGAGCGCGGAGGGTCAGGGACTGCGCCAGGACGAGGAGCAGCAGCAACCGGAGGAATCGTGACATGCGGTCACCTCTTTCGGGGCCGGCGGGCCTGAGCATCGCGCGGCCGTCTCGATTCGAGAGCGCGAAACCCGCTTCGGCTCTCGGTCGGCGTCCGCCGCCGACGATCTCGTCGCGTTTACGTGGCGTCCGCATTCCGCACACGTTATCATCTGAGCCGCGGATGAGTGCCGCTCCGCCCTGAATCGCGCCTTCGAAACCGTCGCGCCCCGACACTTCAAGCGCTTGCCGAACTGAAACTTACAGATCACCGTCAATCGGATCGTGCCGTTCATGGGCCCTCTGCGCCCGACGGCCGTCCTCTTGCATTCCAGAGTCGTCCCGAACTCGAGGTGCTTCGACCATGAACAGGTTCATACCCCTCTTCGTCCTTCTTCTCTGCCTCAGCGCGCGCGCCGACGTCATCAACGGCGTCGTCACCGACTCGAACGGCCTGCCCATCGCGGGAGCCACCGTCCAGGTGCAGGGTCTCGGTGACTTCAGCACCTCGCTGACCGGCAGCTTCAGCATCACGCTGCCCCGAGGCACCTACAACATCCAGATCTTCGAGGACCTGAACGGCCTCGCCCCCGTGATCCTCGCCCATGTGGTCGTCAACGGGACGCTCAACCTCGGCACGATCGCCATGAACGACGGCTTCGACGTCAGCGGAACCGTGACCGGTCCGAGCGGCGTCATCATCAACGGCGACATCGACGTCTTCGACGTCGAGACCGGGATCAAGCTCGACACGCCCGGCGACAAGACCGACCTGCTCGGCCAGTTCACGCTCGCGCTGCCCGCCCGGCTGCTCCGCATTCGCGCCGAGCCCGTCGCCGGTCAGATCCTGGTCGCTCAGTCCATCGTGACCACGGTGACCGGCACGGCTTCGGTCGGGACGATCGCGCTCCCGGCAGGCCACCTGCTGACCGGCACCGTGCGGGACTCGCAGACGAACCTGCCGCTCGCCGGCGTCGACATCGACGTGGACGACTTCGGGAGCGGTCAGCGTATCGAGACGCCGGGCGACGACACGGACGCCCTCGGCAACTTCTCGGTCATCGTTCCCGCCGGCAACTTCAACGTCGGAATCGGCGCGGCTCCGGGCCAGGCCTACGTGGGCCGCAGGCTCGAGTACGTGACCGTCGCCGGCCCGACCTCGATGGGCAACGTCACGCTCTCCCCCGGCATCTTCATCAACGGCACCGTGAAGGACTCCGGCGGTCATCCCGTCGCCGGGGTCGATATCGACGTACGCACGCTGGCCGGCGACTCGACCCAGTACACTCCCAATGACGAGACCGATGCCACCGGCGCCTTCAGCGTCGTCGTGAAGCCGGGCACGCATCGGGTCCTGATCCAGGCCG
The DNA here is from genome assembly GCA_041601735.1 of Planctomycetota bacterium. Lineage (GTDB taxonomy): Bacteria > Planctomycetota > DRQF01 > JACKGY01. The sequence goes on from JBFIHP010000146.1 coordinate 3,045, forward strand.
AGGCCTCGTTCGGTCTCGTCTCGACCTCGACGAGCTTCCAGCCCTTCACGACCTCGGCGACCCTTCCCCTCTTCGTCCTGCAGAACGGCCACAAGCTGAGCGGGACGATCAGCGCCTTCGGCGGCATTCCGCAGGCCGACGTCCGGGTCATCGTGAAGGATTCGACGAGCGGCCAGCGCATCGAGACCCCCGACAACGTGACCGATGCGGCCGGCTACTACGAGGTGGTCGTGCCCGCCGGCAGCTTCGACCTCGACTGTCGCACGCGCAAGGCCAGCGTCGTCCGCGACATGATCGTCTCGGGCGTCGCGGTCGCGGGACCCACGACCCGCAACGTCGCCCTGTCCATCGTCCCGATGCTCGTCTACCTGGACGATCCGGCCTTCCCCGGCCCGCAGGTCGTGCTGCCGGGTTCGCCCCAGTTCTTCATCACCGTGGCGATCTGGAATCCGACCGGCGTGACCACGGGTGCCTTCCTCGATGCCGAGTGGGAGGACCCCTACGGCGGCGTCACGACGATGCTGTCGAACTCTCCGGTCGTCCTCGGCTCCCAGCAGTACATCTACCAGCCCTTCCTGGGCATCCCGCTGCCGGCGGTCCTCCCCGCGAACATCGGCCTCCCCCACAAGTTCCGCCTGGTCCTGAAGGACCCGGTGGACGGTTCCGAGATCGACGTCGACGAGTTCGAGATCTACCCCCTCTGAGTCCCGAGTGCGCCGAGACGAGAGAGCCAGCATGCGAGTCCTCATCTACAGCCACGACACCTACGGCCTCGGGCACTTCCGTCGCAGCCTCGCGATCGCCGAGGCCCTGGTCGATGCGCGCGCCGACGCCTCGGTTCTGATCGTCACGGGATCCCCGCGGGTCCAGTCCTTCGTCTTGCCGCCGCGCTGCGACACGATGAAGCTGCCGACGATCCTGAAGCAGGTGGACGGGAGCTATGCCAGTCGCGACCTCGAGATCAGCCTGCACGAGATCGTCGCCATGCGGTCGAAGCTGATCGTCTCGGCCTTCCACGATTTCCGACCCGACCTCGTCCTGGTGGATCACGCGCCGCTCGGCGTCGCCGGCGAGCTCGAGCCGCTCCTCGCCACGATGCGCACCGATCGGCGGGGCGCCGCCCTGGCTCTCGGCATGCGCGACATCATCGACGAGGCCGGAAGGATCGAGGAGTCGTGGCGACGCGACGGCATCATGAAGGCCGTCGAAGAGGACTATGACCGCATCCTCGTCTACGGTTGCGAGGAGATGGAGACGACGGCGCGTGAGCTCGGTCTCGACCGGCTCCATGACCGGCACGGGCGTCCGAAGACGCGCCACGTCGGCTACCTCGCCCGTCCGATGACGAGCGAGCGGCGCTCGGGACGCCTGCTCGTCACCACCGGCGGCGGCGGCGACGGCCAGCGACTCCTCCGGGCCTTTCTCCGCTTCCTCGAACGCGGAGGCTCCTTTGCCGGCCCCATCGACATCGTGACCGGCCCCTTCCTCTCCGATCGTCGTCAGCGCGAGATCGAGCGACGGGCGGCGGCTCTCGACGGCGACGTCACCGTCGTCCGCTTCGACGAGGCCCTGCACGAGCGGATCGCGGAGGCGAGCGCGGTGATCGGCATGGCGGGCTACAACACGGTCACCGAGATCCTCGCCGCCTCGCGCCCGGCGCTGCTGGTCCCGCGCGAGGAACCGCGACAGGAACAGCTCATCCGGGCCCGACGACTGGCGCCGCTGACCGGCCTTCGCTTCAGCAGGATGCGAGAGCTCCGCGACCGGACCTTCGCCGACTTTTTGAGCGGGGTCGAAGCCGGGACCGTCGCGACCCGGCCCGCGCTGCGCCTCGACGGACTGCGCAGCGTCGTCGGGCAGATCTGCGCCCTCCTTCACGAGCGCAAGCAGGATGGCCTCGGCGTCGCCCGGTTTCGGGCGAAGACCATCGTGAGCGGGGGCCAGGGATGAGGATCGGCTACGTCCTCAAGAAGTTCCCCCGCCTCTCCGAGACCTTCATCCTGAACGAGATCCTGGGCCTCGAGGCCATGGGACACGAGATCGAGGTCTTCACCCTGCGGACGGCGGACGACGAACCGCGTCATGCCGATTTCGCCCGCCTGCGGGCGCCCGTCCGCCTGCTCGACGCGCGCCGGGCCGCGCCCGATGCGGCTGAGGCCGTCGCCGATCTCCTGGATCTGCTCCCCGCGGAGCCCGCGAAGGTCCGGCGCCGCGCCCTCGCCCAGGGAGCCCAGCTCGCCGAGCTCGCGAGAGGCGGCGCGATCGAGCACCTGCACGTCCACTTCATGACCGGTGCGGCCCAGGTCGCCGCCGTGGCGCGCGCGCTCGGCGGCCCCGGGTTCAGCGTGACCTGTCATGCCAAGGACATCTTCCGCAAGGACATCGACGCCGCGCTCTTTCGCGGCCTCGCGGCGCGCGCGGCCCGCGTCGTGACCGTGAGCGAGTTCAACCGGCGCTACATCGCCGATCGTTTCCTCGGCGGCCGGATCGACGAGATCGTCATGGTGCCGAACGGCATGCCGCTCGACGACGCGGCCTTCCAGCCCCCGATCACGCCGCGCGATCGCAAGCTGATCCTCGGCGTCGGTCGTCTGGTGGAGAAGAAGGGCTTCGACCTCCTGCTCCGTGCGACGGCGCGGCTCGTCGCCTCGGGTCACGACCCGAAGGTCGTCATCGTCGGACAGGGCGAGGAGCAGGCGGCTCTCGCCGCGCTCGTCGAGGAGCTCGGTCTCGCGGACCGCGTGAGCCTGGTCGGCGCGCTTCCTCGCGAGGAGGTCTTCGCGCTGATGCGTCGGGCGCGGGTCTTCGCCCTCCCCTGCCGCGAAGGGCGCGACGGCAATCGCGACGCGCTGCCGACCGTCCTGATCGAGGCGCTCGCCCTGGGACTGCCCGCCGTCTCGACCCGGATGGTCGGAATCCCGGAGATCATCGACGACGACGTCCAGGGGCGACTCGTGCCCGTCGAGGACGTCGAGGCCCTGTCCGCCGCCCTCTCCGAGCTCCTCGGCGACGACGACGCCTTCAGGCGGATGGCGACGGCGGCGCCGGGGAAGGCACGGGCCTGCTTCGATCGATCGACGACCCTGCCCCGACTCGCTGCGGTCTTCGACGATGCGCTCCGACGACCTTCCACGGCGGCGGAGCCCGGGCCGTGAGGGTCCTCGCCGTCAGTGCCGATCGGGGCATCGCTCCGGACGGGACCAAGGGCGCATCGATCCACCTCAGGTCGATCCTGGGCGCGCTCTGTGAGCTCGGTTGCGAGGTCCTGCTCCTGAGTCGGCGACTGCCCGCCGAGCCCCTGCCATTCGAGGTGGCGCCCCTGGATTCGCTGGCCGAGACCCTCCGCGAGTTCCGCCCCGATCTGGTCTACGAGCGCTACTCCCTGGGTCACGAGAGCGGACTCGAGGCCGCGCAGCGCGCCGGACTTCCCTTCATCCTCGAGGTCAACGCGCCGCTCGCGAGCGAGGCCCTCCTGCACCGCCCCGACACGACCGGCGAGTCCGATGCCGAGGTCGAGGCCCGGCTCTGGCGAGAGGCCGACGTCGTCCTGCCGGTCTCGAGCGCACTCGAGAAGCTCGTGACCGAGGCACGCGGTCACCATCGGGGCGTCCTCAGGCTGGCCAACGGCATCGACCCCCGCCTCTTCGCGACGCTCCCCGCGAGGTCCCCGACGCTCGAGGCGCCCTTTCGCCTCGGTTTCCTCGGCCATCCCAAGCCCTGGCACGGAACGCGGCTCCTGGTCGAGCTCGTCGCCGAACTCGCGAACCGCGGCATCGACGCGATCCTCAGGATCGTGGGCGGAGGCCCCGGCGCCGTCGATCTCCACGGCGCCCTCGCCGGACGCGGCCTCGAGAATCGCATCGAGATCACGGGCGCCTTGCCCCAGGCGGTGGCGGTCGCCCGCTTCGCCGAGACCGACCTGGCCCTCGCACCCTACGAGGACATGCAGCCCTTCTACTTCTGCCCGCTCAAGGTCCTCGAGTCGATGGCGGCGGGAGTCCCGCTGGTGAGCCAGCAGCTGGGCGACATTCCGGAACTGGTGGGCGACGCCGCGATCCTCGTGCCCGCTGGCTCCGTGCCCGCGCTGGCCGACGCCGTCGTCGCCTTGCTGGAGGACCCCGACCGACGCCGATCGCTCGCCGCTGCCGGCCGACGCC
>JBFIHP010000147.1:0-7179 GCA_041601735.1 Planctomycetota bacterium
GAGGAGCGCCGGCCTGACAGGCCGGCGCTCGATGATCACCGGCACCCGAAGGCCGCTCCGTGAAACCCGGGAATGCCGCTCTGTGAAACCCGGGAATGCCGCTCTGTCAGAGCGGCGCTCCTGCGGCGCTCCAACGGCGCTCCGGGTGACGAGGATCAGTGACGGAAGTGACGGCGACCGGTGAGCACCATCGCGATGCCCGCCTCGTCGCAGGCGGCGATGACGTCCTTGTCGCGGATCGATCCGCCCGGCTGGATGACCGCCCGCACACCCGCGGCGTGCGCGGCGAGGATGCCGTCGGCGAAGGGGAAGAAGGCGTCCGAGGCCATCACCGCGCCGTCGCAGAGTTCGCCGCCCTTCTTCGCCGCCAGTTCGACCGAGTCGATCCGGCTCATCTGGCCGGCGCCGACGCCGATCAGGCGACGGTCCTTGACGAAGACGATCGCGTTGCTGGTGACGTGCCGGCAGAGCGCCCAGGCGAAGAGCAGGTCCTGCTTCTCGCGATCGTCGGGTACCCGCGCGGTCGCGGACTCGAGCTCGGGCACGATCGAGCGGTCGGGCGTCTCGACCAGCATGCCGCCGCGGATCCAGCGCAGCTCGCGCTCGCCGTCGTCGCCGCGCGGACCTATGGGGCCGGTCTCGAGGATACGGACGTTCTTGCCCCACTTCGCGCCGGTCCGGAGGATCTCCACCGCGCCCTCCTCGAAGGCCGGGGCGATGATCACCTCGAAGAACTTGTCCTTGGTGGCGATCAGCTTCGCGACCTCGGCCTCGAGCGGTCGGTTGAAGGCGACGATGCCGCCGTAGGCCGAGACCGGATCGCCGGCATGCGCGGCGACGAAGGCCTCGCGCTGGCTCGAGGCATGGCTCGCCGCCCCGCAGGGATTCTTGTGCTTGATCACCGCGCAGGAGAAGTCCGGGAGGCTCTTGGCGCACTCGAAGGCGGCGTCGGCGTCGAGGTAGTTGTTGAAGGACAGCTCCTTGCCGTTCAGCTGCTCCGCCCAGGCGACCGCGGCGTCGGCGGGCCGGCGCTCGCCGAGGTAGACGGCGGCCTCCTGGTGCGGGTTCTCGCCGTAGCGCAGCGACTGCTTCTTGGTGTAGGCCACCGCGAGGCGATCCGGCAGGAACTCCGCCCCCATCCAGTCCTGGATCGCGGCATCGTAGGCGCTGGTGGTCTGGAAGGCCTTGCGGGCCCAGTTCCGGCGCTGCTCGAGGGTCGTGGCGCCGCCCTGGCTCTCGAAGGCCGCGATGAAGTCGGCGTAGTCCTCGGTGCGGGTCAACACCGTCACGAACTCGTGGTTCTTGGCCGCGCTGCGGATCATGGTCGGGCCGCCGATGTCGATCATCTCGATCGCCTCGGCCTCGTCGTTGCCGGGCTTCGCCACGACCTCGCTGAAGGGATAGAGGTTGACCACGACCAGGTCGATCGGACGGATGCCGTTGGTCTCGGCCGCCCGGAGGTGCTCCTCGGCGTCGCGACGCATGAGCAGGCCGCCGTGAATGCGGGGATGAAGCGTCTTCACCCGGCCGTCCATCATCTCGGGAAAGCCCGTGACCTCCGAGACGTCGACGATCTTCAGGCCCGCCTCGCGGAGCATGCGCGCCGTGCCGCCGGTCGAGAGGATCTCGACGCCGCGGCGATCGAGAGCCTGAGCCAGTTCGAGTACGCCGTCCTTCTTGAAGACGCTCACGAGCGCTCTCTTGATGGTGACGTCGCTGCCGCTCATTTCTGCTCTCCCTTCTTGGCCAGCTCGCGGAGCCAGGCCTCCATGAACCTGTCGAGGTCGCCGTCGAGGACGCGCTGGACGTCGCCGTTCTCGCAACCGGTACGGTGATCCTTCACCAGCGTGTAGGGCTGGAGCGTGTAGGTGCGGATCTGGCTGCCGAAGGCGATCTCGCCCTTGGCGTCGTAGGCCGTGGCGATCTCCTTCTCGCGCTCCTCCTCGCGCAGTCGCGCGAGGCGGCCCTTCAGCACCTTCATGGCCGAGGCCTTGTTCTTGTGCTGCGAGCGCTCGTTCTGGCACTGAACGACGAGTCCGCTCGGCAGGTGGGTGATCCGCACCGCCGAGTCCGAGGTGTTGACGTGCTGACCGCCCTTGCCGCCGGCGCGGTAGGTGTCGATGCGCAGGTCCTTGTCGAGGATCTCGATGGTCTCGTCGTCCTCGATCTCGGGAATGACGTCGATGCCGACGAAGGAGGTCTGCCGCTTGCCCGCCGCGTTGAAGGGCGAGATGCGGATCAGCCGATGGACGCCCACCTCGCACTTGAGGCGGCCGTAGGCGTAATCGCCCTCGAAGCGGATGGTGGCGTTCTTGATGCCCGCCTCATCGTTGGGCGTCAGGTCCGTCGTCTTGTACTTGATCTCCGACGCCTCCGCCCAGCGGAGGTACATGCGCATCAGCATGTCGGCGAAGTCGTTGGCGTCGGTGCCGCCGTTGCCGGCCTGGATGGTCATGATCGCCGGCCGGGTGTCGTTCGGACCGGAGAACAGGGCCTCCATCTCGAGCTTCTCGAAGCGCTCGGTGAGCGCCTCGAGTTCGCCGAGCATCTGCTTCTCCTGATCCGCGTCGCCTTCGACCATCTCGGCCAGTTCGGCCAGATCGCTCATCTCGGAGTCGAGCGCGCCGAGCGATTCGACCACCCGCCGCGCGACCTTCAGCTCGCGGATGACGGCCTGGGCCTTCTCCTGGTCATCCCAGAATCCGCCGTCGGACATCCGGGCTTCGAGTTCCTCGACCTTGATCTTCTTGCCGGCGAAGTCAAAGGGAGTCCTTCAGGTTGGAGAGGCCCTCGCGCAGTTTCTCGATGCCGGTCTCGAGCTCGTAGATCATGTTCTTCCTTCCGTGTCGTGTACGATCGGGCTTCGCCGCGGTCTAGTTCGTGCCGCCGAAACGATTGCCCGGCGAGGAGGGGCCGCCCTCGGAGGTATCGTACTTGTGGGTGAAGCCGTGGACCTCGCCCAGGCTGTAAGCCGCAAGGATCTTGCCGCGCTCGCTCTTCAAGAAGCGCATGAGCATGGCGAGGATCTTCAGGTATTCGTCGTGCTTGCCGTTCGGTCCGACGATCATGCAGATGAGCTTGACCGGCTTGTCGTCGATGATCGAGGAGTAGTTGATGCCGGTCTGCGAGATGCCGAGCGCGCAGGCGAATTCCTCGACGGTTCCGAGGCGCGCGTGGGGAACGGCGATGCCGTAGCCGACGCCGGTGCTCATCAGGACCTCGCGGCTCATGATGGCCTCCTCGACGGCCACGCGCTCCTTGATGGCGCGGGTCTCGGCCAGCGAGTCGAGCAGACGCTGCAGGGCGCTCGCCTTGTCGGTCACCTCGAGGTTGATGATCCGCGGTGGCGGCAGGAGTTCGGAAAGCTGATACATGCACTCGTCCGGAAACTTGCGGGCCGTTCCCCGGCTCGCGCCGTTATCATGCGGGCGGCGCGAATCCACACCACGGCCTCCGGGCATCGACCGGGAGATCCGCGCGAGTCGCGATGACCGGGGACTGGCGAAAGGATAGCCGGGGAGGGCCCCGCTCTCAACTTGGGGAAGGGAGACGGGATGCGTGAGAAGACCTGGACCAGCGAATTCGCGATCGAGGTCGGGATGCGGCTCATCCGGCCCGAGAGGGCCGGTCCGGCCCGTTCCCTGGCAGTCCTCCTCCACGGCATGGGACAGGACGGCAGCCTGCTCGCGAGCAAGCTCTCGGACGCCCTCGGGGGCAGCCGCCACCTCCTGATCCCGGACGGCCCCCTGCCCTTCGAGCGCAGCGACGGCGAGCAACGGCTGATCGGTCACGCCTGGTACCTCTACACCGGCGACCAGGAGGCCTTCCTCGCCTCCGCCGGCCGGACCGCGGCCTGGCTCGAGCGCGAGATCGACGCGGTGGTGGCGGCCGAGGGTCTCGAAGCGGGCCGGGTCCACCTCGTCGGCTACTCCCAGGGCGGCTACCTCGCAGGGATCATGCTGCTCGATCGACCCCGTCGCTACGCCTCGCTCGTCTCGATCTGCTCGCGCCTGAAACACGAGGTCTGGCCGGACCGCGCCGACCCCGCCGGGCTTCCCCCCATCGCCGTCCTGCACGGTGAGAAGGACCGCTTCCTGCCCATCGAGCGGGCGCGCGAGTCGGCCGAGGCCCTGGCGGCCATGGGAGCCCGCATCGACTTCCGGGCCTTCCCTTCCGGACACGGCCTGAGCCCCGAACAGGCGGCCGCGACCGCCGAGATCCTCGACCGGATCGACGCCGCCTTCTGAGCCTCGGCCGCGCTCCCACCGGGGCTCATGCGAGGCGATCGCCGCCCCCGCCGAGGATCGGATCATGAGGCCCGCGACCGGGCTGCTCCGCGATCGCCTCGGCGACCGGACCCGGACGCTCCACGACTTCGACTGCGACCCCTTCAGCGCCTCGACTGCTTCTCACCGACCACCAGGGTGACGACGAAGTCGCGCCGGAGGCGCAGGCAGGGTCCGTCCGCGACCGCGCAGATCGGATAGACGGCCGAGGCCGCGATCTCGTAGCGGCCGGGCGCGGCCTCGAGGGCCACCGGGACATCGCAGTCGAGGACCAGACCGGTCTCGTTCGCGCTCCGGGGCGTCGTCCGGGCCCCGAAGGGCGCGAGTCCGAGTCCCTCGTGACCTGCCAGCCAGAGCGTCACCGGTCCGGCCTCGGGGTCCCAGGTGTAGCCCGCCTCCGGATCGCGTTCGAGCAGGACGTAGAGATGCGCCGAGCGACCGGGCGAGGCCTTCGCCGGCAGCTGATGCGCCGAGATGCGCAGGCTTCCGCTCTCGTCGAGGGGCAGCTCGCGCCGGGGGTCGGGGTCCTTCGGCTCGGCGACCAGCACCGAGGCCTTCGGCATGGCGAGCTCGGCCTCGCTGAGTCGCGCCGCGAGCGACAGGGGCGTCTCGCCCCGCGCCTCGATCTCGCGCCGGGCCCGCGCCACCCAGTGATAGAAGTCGTAGGGCTTCATCATGCGCGGTCCGTACTGCTGGACGCGGCGCTGCCAGATGTACTGGCGCGGACGCGCCGCCGCCGCGCTCTCCCAGGATGCGAGCGACCTCGCGAGGTCTTCGGCCCGACCCTGGCCCGGTGCATCGAAGCGCAGGCGATGCGCCACGCCGAGCCGGAAGTCGATCCGCGGGTCGTCCGGGCTCTGCGCCGCGAGCTGCCCGAGCAAGGCGACGGCCTCGTCGCGCTCCGCGGAGCCGCCGAAGAGCAGGAGGCCGGACGCGAGTTCCATCCGGGTCTCGAGATCTCCGCCCCGACCGGCCCGCTCGCGCAGCGCGCGCAGATCGCTCGGGTCGCGCCGGTTCTCGACGAGCTGCTCCGGCGCCGCGAACTCGGCGCCGAGGAGTTCCTCGAGTTCGGCGGGCCGCCGCAGACCGATCTTGCGCAGGATGCCGTGCCGATCGACGAACATCGCCAGCGGCACGACCTCGAGCCCGGTCAGGTTCAACGGATCGGCGAGGATCGGCCAGTCGATCTGTTGCCATTGCGCCCAGAGCCGACAGCGCTCCGGATGCTGCTCCTGGACGACGCCGACCAGGGCCAGCTTGCCCTCCTCGCGCAGCTCCTTGGTCGCCTCGTGCCAGACCGGCACGCTTCGTCGGCAGCCCGCTCACCAGGAGGCGAAGTGCAGGACGAGGACCGGCCTGCCGCGGTGCTCGGCGACGGAACCCGGGGCGCCGCCGTCGATGCGCGGCAGGACGATGTCGGGGTAGGCCAGGCCGACCTCGAAGCCGAGCTCGGCCAGACGCTCACCGCCGCGCTGCGCCGCCACGGGCAGCGAGAAGACGGGGAAGAGAAGCGCGAGAAGGAGAGTCCTAAAGAAGGTCATGAGCGGCTCCGTGGTTGCGGAGACTCCATCATGCCTCAGCGAGGCTCGGTCCGCCTCGGGATGGCGCGGGAATCTTGCCGTGGCGGCAGTCCTGCTCGACGGTGGATCGGCCGCGCTGGTACGCTCGGCCTTCGCCCCGAGACACAGGAGGAACCGACCATGAGACCGACCGGCATCATCCTCGCCCTCTTCGTCGTCGCCGCGATCGTGCCGCGGTCGTCGGCCCAGGACGAGGCTCCCCCCCTTCCCGTCGTGCAGGAGGTCCCGTCACCGAAGATCGAACTCGCGCGGCCGGTCCGCCTGAAGGCCGGCGAGGCCTTCATCGATTCGGGGCGGTACATCGCGCACTCCGGCCCGCAGCTCTTCGACCTCGACCGTGACGGCAAGACCGATCTCCTGGTCGGCAACTTCAAGGGTCACATCCAGGTGTTCAGGAACGTCGGCACCAACGAGAAGCCCGTCTACGAGGACAAGGGCCTCCTCGAGGCCGAGGGCGAACCGGCCGAGATCAACAACTGGTGATGCATCGGCCTCAGTCCGCAGTTTGCGGACATGACGGGTGACGGCATCGTCGACCTCCTGACCGGCTGCTTCGAGGGCTGCATCTACGTCATGCCCGGCCTGAAGGAGGGCGGCTTCGCGAAGCCGCGCGAGCTGCTCGACCGCGAGGGCAAGATCCTCAGGCTCGGCCAGTTCTGGAACTACCCGAAGAGCAGGTGGGACGAGGACCCCGGCAGCAGCTTCGGCGCCGAGCTCGGCATCGCTGCCGTTCCGATTGACTGGGACGCCGACGGCGATCTCGACCTCCTCCTCGGCGCCTTCCAGGGCCGGCTCTTTTTGCGCCTGAACGAGGGGACGAAGGAGAAGCCCGCCTTCGCGACCGAGAGCGTCGCCCTCACGATCGGCGAGAAGCCGATGGCGGTCCCGAACCACCACGCGATCCCAGCGGTCGCGGACTGGGACGGCGACGGCCTCTTCGACATCGTCTCCGGCAGCGGCGGGGGCGGCGTGTTCTGGTTCCGGAACGTCGGCGAGAAGGGCAAGCCCGCCTTCGCGCCGCCGCAGATCCTGGTCCAGACGCCCGCGCTGGGCCGCGCGAATCCCCCCGCCGAGCCCGACTGGCCCGGCGAGCGCACGCAGGTCGCGGTCGGCGACTGGGACGCGGACGGCGACCTCGATCTCCTGGTCGGCGACTACCAGGCCGCGCCCTACGAGGAGGGCAAGGCCTGGGTCAAGCACGGCTGGGTCTGGCTGGTCGAGCGCAGGTAGCGCACCAGGAGCGCGTGGCGCCGGCCGCGCTTTTCGAGACTCGATCGCCTCAGGTCGGCCGAATGCCGGCCTGTCGGGCCGGC
>JBFIHP010000148.1:0-7168 GCA_041601735.1 Planctomycetota bacterium
AGCGCGGCCATGGCCGGACGGCGCCCGACCGTGAGAACGAGATCGGGCCATGGTGCCTCGAGGGGGTCCGATGCCGCGGTATCGATGTGATGGAGCTCGGCCTCGAATCCGGGCTTCCCGAGCTGCCAGGGCTCGCTCACCACGAGGCGCCTGCGCTCGAAGGGCAGCCCGAGACGTTCCGCCACCAGCTCGACCTGAGCGTTGTCGCCGAGCTTCTCGCCGAGGAGGAGCCAGATGCGTGGATTCGCGACGGATTCGGACAAGGGAGCATCTCGACTGGACACGAGGCCCCGGAACGGCCCCGGGATCGAGGCATGTTATTGACTCGAGGGGCCGGAAACGAGGGCGCCGGGCAGGCTCCCAAGATCCGGCGGCGTCACGCTTTGGGCCGAGCGCCGAGCGAGGCCAACGAGTCAGGGGCCTCCCGCCGCGCGAGAGGCCCCTGCATGGAGAGAACCCGAGAGGATCAGAAGAGCGTGATCTTCCGCCCCTCGCTTCCGACATAGCCGAAACTCGTCGGCGCGGCGGGATCGTAGACCAGCCATTGCAACACGAAGTTCGCACCGAGCAGCCAGGGCTGATTCGGGATCGGGACCCGGGCGGTGGTGTAGCCCGCCCCCGCGCCGGAGCCGTTCAGAAGATAGGTCCAGAAGCCGAAACCGGCGGCGTAGGGATCGGTGTAGATCGGCATGCCGCCGAGATCGAGCCCGACCGCGGCCTGCGCCGACGAGAACAGGAGGAAGGCGGAGGCGCTGCCGAGCGCGTCACGGAGACCGATGCGGAAGTCGCTGTTGCCGAGCGCCGGCGGCGAATCGACCATCATGCGCGGCGTGAAGCCTCCGCTGCCCGCGACGCCGAAGCCGATCGACGTCCAGGCTCCGAGACCGCTCTCGCTCGCGAGCGTCGGCCGGTCGAAGGGGAACTGCTCGGCGGCGACGCGCGGATCGACGAGCGCGTTCTGCACGAAGTCCACCACCGCCTGCTGCTCGTTGGGCGTCATCACGATGTTGGCCAGGACCGGGTCCTTGTTGGCCGGGAAGGTCCCGCCGCCGCCGGCATAGAAGGCGACGACCTGCTGCAGGGTCTGGAACTGCCCGTTGTGCATGAAGCGCGGCCGGAGCGCGGCGTTGCGCAGCGTCGGGACCTTGAAGCGTCCGCGGTCGGCCGCATTGCCGGTCACCTCGAAGCGACCCTGATCCTCGGCCAGCGGGCGCAGCCCGAGGTTCCTGAAGCTGTGATCGGTGGTCAACGGTCCCGTGTGGCAGACGTTGCACTGTCCGTTGGTCACGAAGACCTGGCGCCCCATCATCTGGTTCATGGTCAGGGCGCCGGGAGTCCCGGCCAGGAAGGCGTCGAAGGGGGTCTGATTCGCGATCAGGGTCCGCTCGTAGCTGGCGATGGCGAAGGCGATGCGCGTCACGGTGATCTGCGCGTCGCCGAAGGCCGCCGTGAAGAGATCGGGATAGGTCGGATTGGCCGCGATGGCGGCCGCCACGTCTGCGGGCCAGTTCGTCGCCAGTCTGAGGGGCGTGGCCTGACCGAGTTTCGCGAGGACCTCCGGCCAGCCGCGCAGGTCGTGGGCCATCTCCGCTTCCGCCAGGGGCGGCGCGATGGCCTGGCTCTCGAGCGCACCGCCGCCGTTGATGACGACGACGTTGGTCGTCGGATCGGTGAAGACCGGACCGGCGCGGCCGTCCCAGAACATCGAGGGCGCGTAGGCGGCCATGATCATCGTCGGCGAGGTCCGCCGGGTGACCTGGACGTCGAGGCCGAATTCCGGGTCCGCGAGGTAGTCGTTGTTCAGGTCCGAGCGGACGAGACCGGGAGACGAGAACACGTCATCGGCATTGCCGAAGACGCCGTCGAAACCGGGATTCACCGCGACACGGAGGTCACCGCCGCCGGCGTCCGCGCGGTGGCAGGTGCCGCAGGCCACGGTCCCCGACGAGCTGAGCTGCTCGTCCCAGAAGAGGATCTTGCCCAGCACCGCCTTCGCGGGCGTGAGCGGGTTGGCCAGGGGAACCGGAACCGGGGGAAGCTGAGGCCCGGGGCCCGGGCCCCCGCCGCCGGGACCGCCGCCGCCGGGACCGCCGCCGCCGGGACCGCCCTGCGCCGCCAGGGGAAGTCCGAGTGCCGCGATGCAGGCCAAGAGGATGACGTGGATTCTGAGGTTCATCGACCGCTCCTTGGGTTGTCGCTCCAAGACAGGCTCCGCCGGCCGGAGAGTTTCGGAGGTGAAATCCCCGAGGCCTCGCCCCCACTTCTAACAGCCGATGGCGATCCCTGGGTGGGAGTGACGATTCGCCGCGGGGGCGGCGGGACTCAGTCCACCCACTCGTTCTCGGCGACCATGAGCATCTGGCCGGCGAGAGGCTTGATGGGCGAAGACAGGTAGGCGCGTACGATCAGGCCGAGACAGGGGAGGTTCAGCTTGAGGGTCGACTTCATGTTCACCGGCATGAACTTCGGGTGGCAGGCGGTGACGCGCATGCCGGCCATCTCCAGAAGGTCGTAGAGGCCCATGTGGGTGAAGATCTGCAGGTGGGTGTAGTCGTCGAAGTAGGTCTTGTAGCAGTACTTGAAGTTCGGCTGCATCAGGATCAGACGACCCTTGGGGCGAAGAACGCGACGGATCTCGTCGATGCAGAGCAGAAGCTCGTCGTGCGTGAGATGCTCGAAGAGATTGCTCGCGAAGACGACGTCGAGGGCGTTGTCGGCGAAGAAGGAGAGATCGGTGCAGTCCGCCACGTTGGCCGTGACGCCCTCGGCCGCGTACTGATCGAGCTTCTCGAAGATGTCGACCGCGTAGCGCTCCCGGGCGTTGCTCACCGAGTTGATGAAGTCGCAGTAGCCCGCGCCGAGATCGAGGACCCGGGAATCGTCGGGGATGTAGTGGTTCTGGATCCAGCGGGTCACCTCGCGCCAGACGGGCTCGCGCCGGGGATCGTAGACGAAGCGGGTCCGGAAGTACTCCTGCTGGAACTGGACCGTGATGTTGCGATTCGGTCGTTGCATGCTCGGCTCGTTGTGATCGACGAACGATCAGGGAGAAGTGGATATCAGGCCCAGGGCCCGTTGGATCTCGCGCAGGTCGATCACGCCCGGGCGCTTCTCGAGTTCACGAGAGCCGAACATACGCTCCTTCGACGCGATGAGGAAGCGAGGCCCGCGCGTGTCGCGTGGTTTCATGGCCTGCATGTCCTCCCAGGCTGCCGGATTCATCACCCAGGCGACGAACCCCGAGGCCCTCCCGATCTCGACCGCACCCTCGGCGGCCGCGACTCCTTCGGGCAGGACCGCCATGATCTTCTCGGCCGCGGGACCGGCTCTTCTGCTGTGATAGTTCCAGGAGAGCGGCGAACCACCGTAAAGACGCTCCGGAACCGCGAGATCGTGATCGGAGGCGAAGAAGAGCGCCAGGGCATCGGTGGCCCGCAAGGCCGCGGGTTCGAAGGACTCGTAGCCGGGAACGCCCGCGAGATCGATGGCCCCGCCCGCCGTGCGTGCCGCCGTGACGACGGCTCCCGTCCGGGGCAGGCAGAGCGCCACCGAGGCCAGGCCCAGGCCGAGCGCGGCCATGAGGGCCGTCCCGCGCGGCGCGGCGCGGCGGGCCAGCAACCAGGCCGAGAGCGGCAGGATCATCGCCGGTGCGAAGTAGTGGAGGTTCGTCTTGATCAGGGGGTAGAAGAAGGCGAACGACGCGATCGCGGTGATCGCCGCGACCCGCGCCTCGACGTTCAGGCGCCGCCAGGCGAACAGGATCGACAGCGGGAAGATCCCGCCGGCCAGAAGCCAGGTGAATCGTTGCCAGTCGCCGAGATCGAGGAAGCGGAGCTTGCGCAGCAGCGGACGCAGGCCGTGCTCGTCGCCGGCCTCCATGCCCCACCATCGCTGCGCGATCTGGCCGAGGGCTGCGTGCAGCGAGAGGGCCAGGACGACGAGCAGGCCGACGGCGACGGCGGCGCGGAACGGCCGGTGCCCGCGCGCGAGGAAACGCGCCGGCGCCAGGAAGAGCAGGAGCAGGCCGCCCCCGGGCGATGTCGTCGTCACCAGGAGGGCCAGGACGACGAAGCGGAGATGCTCGGAGCGCGCCCAGGCGCCGAGGGCGCCCACGAAGAGCGCCATGAGCAGAAGGTCCTGCGCGCCCGGCAGCGCGAGATCCGCGCCGTAGGGGTCGTAGCCCGCGGACCAGCCGAGCGCGAGCGCCGCGGCCGTGAGGGCCAGCCAGATCAGGACGTTGAGCGACCAGCGATCGCGGAGCTCCGCGGGCAGCAGGCCGCGCATTGCCGCCGCGAGCAGGCCGAGCGCCAGGAAGAAGACGAGCCGAGCCGCGGCGATGTCGGCGCCGAGCATCGCGAGCAGGGGCGCGGTCACGAAGCCCTGGAGCAGGGAGTTCGGGCCGGGGTAGCTGCTCATCGAACCGGTATCGGCCGGGAAGAAGGGGAACCGGCTCTCGAGCAGGCGCCGCGAGGCCTCGAAGGCGTGCGCGCCGTCTCCGGTCGCGGACTCCCAGAAGATCTTGGGCGCCGCCATGGTGGCGAGGAGGACCGTCGGCAGCAGGCACCAGAGGAGGAAGCCGGCGACGCCCCTCGTCGGCGGCGCGGGCGCTCGCGGCACGAGGAGCGCTGCGCAGGCTGTGACCGCGACCAGGATCGGAACGAGGCCCGGGCTGCCGGCGCCCGGCTCGCGAAGAGCGCGAAGGAGCACCAGCACGACGTTCAGGACCAGGCCGGCCGCGAGTCCGTCGAGGATCAGGCTCTCGACCGAGCGCGCTCTTCTCGCGAACAGTCTGACCAGCACGATGCCCGGCACGAGGAGCGCTGAGAAGACGCCGACGAGAGCGAGCGGGAGGCGGAGATCGAAGGCCGCCGAGTCGAGGAAATCGAGGTAGGCCCGATCGGGATCGATGGTCCGGCCGAGCGCGGTCATGCGATCGATCAGGTCGCCGACCAGGAGGAGCGGCGCCAGGAGCGCGAGGAGAAGCAGCACCGCCCGCAGATCGACCCGTCGGGGGTTCGAGCCCTCGTCGGCGCTCACGAGGCCGGCTCCGCCACCGGACGACGGCGGCGCCGATCGACCTCCTTGACCGGTTCGCCGCGGCGCGAGATCGTGTTCTGGATGTCTCCGGTCACTCGCATCGTGACCGGATGAGACCACGGCACGACGATCGTTGTCCAGCCTTGCGCCTCGATTTGACGCTCGCGAGCCGATTCAGTCGATGAGACTGCCGTCACGCGATCGGCGGTTGCGGACGACGGGCGCGGCCGCGCTCGCCCTGTCCAGGCGCAAACCCAGCCGCACGCGACCTTCGCCGTCGCGCCGGCGCACGACCATCGAGACCGACCGATCGGCGGCCGGCGCGCGCCAGAGCTCGGCGAAGTGATCGGCGTTCGCGACCGCCTCGCCGTCGAGGTGGGTCACGATGTCGCCGGGAACGAGGCCGAAGGGCCGCAGGCTCTCCGCTTCTCCCTCGACCTCGACCACCCAGTAGCGCTGTTCCCCCTGCAGACCGCGGAGGTGCTCCTTCCAGTCCGCCTCGAGGTCGGCGAAGCCCCGGCCCGAGATCTGCTCGAATATCTCCGACGGCGTCCGCCGCAGGCCGGCGCCGTTCATCTCCTTCAGGAACTTCGTGAACGATCGCCGCCAACGACCCTCCTGGCCGTGGTTGAGGAAATGGATGAAGCTCCAGGCCAGCGCGTACTCCCGGGCGCCGAATCGCAGCCGAGGCACGTCGAGGAAGAGCTCGGCCATGGCGGCGTCGGGCCTCTCGGCGAGGCTCCTCCGGGCGCTGAGCAGTCGCGCCGCCGGAACCTCGCCGATCTCGAAGCTCCTCCTCGATCGCGAGTAGCGACAGCCTTCGAAGTAGGTGGCCAGACCCTCGTCGATCCAGATCGGGAAGACGGCGCCGGGAAAGATCGCCTGCACGAACTGGTGGGCACTCTCGTGCATCACCGTGTTGTAGAAGACCTCCTGGTCGCTCTCGTCGTGGTAGACGACGAGCTCCGAGCCCCCGCGGATGAAGCCGGGGTTGTAGCGTGCCGCCTCGATCGACCGGCCGCCCGTGTTCGCCGCGTAGTCACCGAGGCTCTTGTGGATGTAGATGAACTTGTTGTCCGCGGCCTTGGCGGAGAGTCCGAATTCGTCCCTGAAGAAGCGCGCGTAGGCCTCGTAGAGTTCGTCGAGGAAGGGCGCGATCTCGGTATCGACGAGGTGGGCCGGGAGATTGGTGACGATGCGATAGTGATCGCTCCTGGTCTTCCGGGCCTCGCTCCAGTCGCCGTGCTTGCGATCGAGGCGGTCCCAGGACCGGACCTTCTTCTTCCAGCTGCGCGGCAGCCAGCGCCCCTTGCGTTCGAAGTAGCCGGCCGAACGCGCGTCCTCGAGGCTGAGAACGCGACCATGATCGACCAGGACGAAGGTCGGGCTCTCGTCGGTCTGGGCAAGCAAGAGGGGCGTCGAGAGCAGGTAGAACAGGACGAACAGGAGGCGCCGCGCCATCTCGAATCTCCAATCGGGTGTCGCTCACGAAGGGAGACGCCTCCGGAGGCGCTTCGTTCGCGATTCCAGGCGGGGAGATGGGCCCGGGCCAACCGCCCGGCTTCGGGATTCTCGTCGCTCGGGACGGATACAGACGGAGGCCGTCGGTGTCCCGACGGCCTCTGTTCTCGAAGCGGCGCAGGCAGCGCGCCGCGTCCCCGGCGAATTCGGTTCAGCTCATCTCGCGCATGCGCTCGGCACGCTTGATGACCTTCATCCGCTCCTTCATCTTGCGGCGCCGCCGCTCGCTCGGCTTCTCGTAGAAGCGCATCGCCTTGCGACCGCGCGGACGGCCCTCGCGGCTGCAGATGCGCTTCAGCTTCCTGAGCGCGTACTCCACCGAATCGTTCTCGCGCAGTTCGACGCGAATCGCCATGGGGATCTCCTTTTCTCCGGGCCTCGGCCCGTCCTTGTTCGTTTCGTTCCTACCAGCGGTCGCCGCCGCCACCGCCGCCGTAGCCGCCGCCACCGCCGCCGTAGCCTCCGCCGCCGCCTCCGCGGGGGCGATCCTCACGTTCGCGTGCGATGTTGACGGTGATGTTGCGGCCGTCGAGGTCCTGGCCGTTAAGGGCCTCGATGGCCGCCTGGGCCTCTTCGGCGCTCCCCATCTCGACGAATCCGAATCCGCGCG
>JBFIHP010000149.1:0-7138 GCA_041601735.1 Planctomycetota bacterium
GACCGCGTCGGCGATGCGACCGGTCTTGCTCTGGATTCGCGCCAGGATGAAGCCGAGGCCGGTGGCCTCGGGCGCGATGTCCATGAGATGACGCAGGACGCGCTCGGCCTCGACGAAGCGCTTGGATTCGTAGTAGAAGTGGCAGAGCTTGAGGCCGAGTTCGAGGCATTCCTCGTCGTCCTCGGTCAGCGGCTCTTCCAGGCGCGCCAGGAGGGCCAGGACCTGCTCCAGGGCCTTGAAGTCGGTCGGCAGGAGCTGCACGACGTACTCGTAGATCGCGAGCGCCTCGCGAACCAGATCGTCGTCGAGCAGCGTCATCGCGCAGAACTTGTAGTGCGCGGCCGCCTTCGCGACTCGACCCTGCTTCATGAATGCGTGTGCGAGCCGCTTGTGCAGGGCGACGCTGCGCCGGTCGTACCTGACGGCGCACTTGTACAGGCGGATGGCCTCGTCGACGCGGCCCTGCTCCAGGAGGGCGTCGCCGCTGTCGATGAGGTCCTCCAGGTCGTGCTTCTGGACGAGCCCCAGCTCGTGCAGGCGACCGATCGCCAGATCGACGTGATAGCGGGGCAGGCCGGTCTCGGCCATGATCTGCTGCGTGTCGCGGATGCCGTCGAGGTGATCGAGCACGATCATCTCGACGTCGCCGACCTCGTCACGAGAGCCCTCGGTGGGCCGCCAGATGTCGCGACCTCCGCCGATCAGATCGATGACGCGGACCCATTCGTCCTGACGACGGGCCGCCTCCATGACCAGGAGATCGAGGTTGAAGAAGCGGCGGGCCTCGTCGGCCTCGGGGAGATTCTCCTCATCGAGCGAAAAGGTGACGTTCTTCCACAGGAAGATCTCGAGGATCATCTCCTCGTGGAGCCGCCGCTTCGCCGCCTCGATCGTCTCGTCGTCGATGGTCGCCCGCTTGCGCAGGAAGGTCATCGGGTCGACGCCGAACTGACGGGCCTTGACCCGGGTCTCGGCGTAGGCGACGTGGTCGATGGCACCCTGATCGACGAGGAGCGCGCTGAGGTCGCGCGCGGCCGGGATCTCGAGGAGGGCCACCCCCTCGCTGTCGAGGACGAGGGCACGCTTCTCGAGGATGTTCTCACGGTTCTGGACGCGGAGAACACCGCGCTTGCGATTCATCGCCAACATCTGGAAGACGTTGGAGAGATCGACGCTGAGCAGATCTCCGCGGATCGCCATGGATGCTCCTCGGTTGCCTCTATCCGGTCGCGATCGGGAGGGGTCCGGACCCGGCTCGATTGCGACTTCATGGACTTATCGGCAGGGCGGCCGCCCCAGCCGAAGCGACAATCCACCGCTCCGAAGAATGAATCGCGGATCAATCCGAGACACAAGTCGTTGGGGCATCGATGCTTGTCTTCGCGAACTCGATCCTTGCGCGAATTCGGCTCGAGCGGATAGAATCCCGGTTCGCCGGATTCACCGCGTGCCGCTTCGAAGCCGAAACCGATCCCGATGCCCAGCCTGCCCTCACGACTCGTCCGACGCGTCCTCATCCTCTGGCTCGGCCTGAGAGGATCGCTGGAGTTCCGCATGGGCCGCGGCCCTGCCGACCTGGAACAGGCCCGGCTCACCTTCGATCGGCTGGCCGGCCTCGACGAGCGCTCCTTCCTGGCGCAGCTCCTGCTCGGCCGTATCGCCGAGCGCCGGCAGCAGGCCGGCACCGCCCTCGAGCACTACGCCCGGGCCCACGACATCGACGCCGAGCGCTTCGAGCGCGCGGCGCTGTCGCTGGAGTACAAGCGCCGGATCCTCGCCCGAGCCGGACTCATCCGGACCGCCCATCGCCTCCCCGGGACCTTCGAGGAGCACTTCGATCCCGGACCGCGGACCGGCGAGGCGCCCGCCGCGAGCGACTTCTCCAGCCGCGACGAGATGCACCGTTTCCGCGGCCGCGCGCCCATCAGCCGCGCGGAGATCGCGGCGACGGATCTCGACGAGCTCATGCGGCGTCTCCTGCGGGGCTCCTGACCCGGCGGGATCGGGCCCTGGGCCCTCGAGGCGCGGTCTCCACCCGCCCCCGGCCTCGCCCGGAGGGGACCGGGAATCGAGGCCGCTTTTGCCCTCCGTTCGCCTGTTTTCCCCGCGATCCGCGACATAACATGAGAGGCCGGTTCAGCCCGGAGGGGGCGCAGGCGAGGGGCGCGGTCGTCGGAGTCCGGAATCGGGCTCACGACCCCGGGCGTCCCGGCCTCCCGCCGCCGCCCATCCAAAGACCTGGACGAAGACGCCCATGAAGAAGACCACACTCCACCAGAAGCACGTCGAGGCCGGCGCCCGGATGATCGATTTCGGGGGCTGGGACATGCCGGTCACCTACAGCGACATCGCCGGCGAGCACCTCGCCGTCCGGCGCTCGGCGGGCCTCTTCGACCTCGGCCACATGGGTCGCGTCGCGATCTCCGGTCCGGACGCCCGCGAGCTGGTCCAGAAGAGCCAGTCGAACGACCTCGACCGCATCCCGGCGGGTCAGATCCGTTACGCCTTGATCCTCGCCGACGACGGCGGCGTGATCGACGACATCCTGGTCCACAACCGCGGTCGCGACATCTACCTGGTCGTCAACGCCTCGAACCGCGAGGTCGTGGTCGAGCGGCTGCGCGAACTCGCCGCGGGCCTCGACGTAACCATCGACGACGAGTCGGAGCGGGTCGGGATGATCGCGGTGCAGGGCCCCCGCTCGCCCGAGATCGTCCAGCAGCTGACCGACATCGACCTCGCCGATCTCGGCTACTACCGCCTGGCCGAAGGCGAGATCGACGGAACGGCGGGGATGATCACCCGCACCGGCTACACCGGCGAGGACGGCTTCGAGCTCTACCTGCCCGCCGAGAAGGCGCCCGCGCTCTGGGACCGGGTCCTCGAGCTGGGCGGCGACCTCGTCCGCCCCTGCGGCCTCGGCGCGCGCGACACCCTACGCCTCGAAGCCGGCATGCCGCTCTACGGCCACGAGATGGACCGCGGCGTGAACCCGGTCGAGGCGAACCTCATGTTCGGCGTGCGCCTGAAGAAGGCGGACTACCCCGGCCGCGCCGTGCTCGAGCGCGTGAAGGCCGAGGGTCCGGCGCGCCGCATGACCGGCTTCGTGGTCGAGGGCCGGCGCATTCCCCGCCAGGGCTACGACGTCGTGAAGAACGGCGAGGTGGTCGGCCGGGTCTGCAGCGGCACCTGGTCGCCGAGCTTCGAGCAGGGCATCGCGACGGCGCTCGTCGCGAGCGAGGCCCTCGCCGACGACGACGGCTTCGAGATCGACATCCGCGGCAAGCGCGCGCCGGCGCGCATCGTCGCCCTTCCCTTCTACAAGCGAGACGGCAGCGGCTCGCTCAACGTTTGACGCCCGAAGGAGACAGCATGCGTCCTGATGATCGCAAGTACCTCAAGTCGCACGAGTGGGTGAAGGTGGACGGCGACGTCGCCTGGGTCGGGATCTCCGACTACGCGGTCGGCCACCTCTCGGACCTCGTGTTCCTCGACCTGCCCGACATCGGCACCGACCTGATGGCCAACGAGCCCTTCGGCGAGATCGAGTCGGTCAAGGCCGTCTCCGACCTGTTCTGCCCGGTCACCGCCGAGGTCATCGAGCAGAACGAGGAGCTCCTCGGCGACCTGTCCATCCTCTCGAAGGACCCCTTCGAGAAGGGCTGGATGATCAAGGTCCGGCTGCAGAAGCCGCACGAGCTCAACGACCTCCTCGACGCCGCCGGCTACGAGAAGGTGATCCAGGAAGAAGAGAGTCACTGAGCCAGAGGGGCTCGATGCGATATAGCGCAAACACACCGTCGTCGCTGCGGGCCATGCTGGACCGCATCGGCGTGACTTCGGTCGAGGATCTCCTCGGCACGATCCCGAAAGAGGCCCGACTCGATCGCGAGCTCGACATCGCCGGCCCTCTGCCCGAGGCCGACCTGGTCGCGAGGCTCGAGGAGCTGAAGGGTGCCCGGCCGAAGACGAGCTTCGTCGGCGGCGGCCTCTACGACCACTACGTCCCGAGCCCGGTCGACGCCCTCGCGGCGCGGAGCGAGTGGGTGACGAGCTACACGCCCTACCAGGCCGAACTGGCCCAGGGCACGCTGGTCATGTACTACGAGTTCCAGACCTACGTCGCGCGACTGACCGGTCAGGAGATCGCGAACGGCGGCATGTACGACGGCTCCACGGCGCTCGCCGAGGCGGTCCTCATGGCCGCGCGGGTCAAGGGCAAGGCGGATCCCGTCGTCTACGTCAGCGCCGGCGTCCACCCCGAGTACGTCGCGGTCTTGCGCACCTACATGCGCTACATCGGCGTCGAGATCGCCACCGTCGATCTCGACCGGAAGAGCGGGGCCACGGACTGGTCCTCGGTCGATGCGGCGGCCCTCGCGAAGGCGCAGGCCGTCGTCGTCCAGAGCCCGAACTTCTTCGGCGTGGTCGAGGACGCGGCGAAGCTGCCGGCCGACGCCTTCAAGATCGGGGTCTGCACCGAGGCCCTGAGCATGGCGATGCTCGAGCCCCTGCCGGTCGAGATCATGGTGGGCGAGATCCAGAGCTTCGGCATCCCGGTGCAGCTCGGCGGTCCGACCGCCGGCTTCTTCGCCACCCGCAAGGACTGGGTGCGCAAGACGCCGGGTCGCCTGGTCGGCCGCAGCAAGGACGCCGACGGCCAGGAGGCCTTCTGCATCACGCTGGCGACCCGCGAGCAGTTCATCCGCCGCGAGAAGGCGACCAGCAACATCTGCACGGCCTCGGGCCTGATGTGCCTCCGGGCGACGATCTACATGTCGTTGCTCGGCGGCCGCGGACTCGAACGCCTGGCCGAGACGAACGCGAAGACCGCGCGCTACTTCGCCAGGGGCCTCGCCGATCTCGGACTGCCGCAGGTGCACAGCGGCCCCTACTTCAACGAGTTCGTGATCGACTGCTCGTCACGGCCCGATCTCTACGACCGGCTGCTCGAGAAGGACATCGTCCTCGGCCTGCCGCTCGAACGCTTCTACCCGGAGCGCAAGGGCCAGTACCTCGTTGCCTTCACGGAGCGGCACCACGGCCGCGCCGAGGCCATCCTCCAGGAGGTGAAGAACCTTGTTCACGATTCCTGAGAAGACGATCTTCCCGCGCACCGACGCGGAGTGCCCCGGCTTCGACGTCGTCGGCGAGAACCCGGCGATCGACGACCTCGCCGTCGATCTGCCGCGCCGCGGGGACTCCTGCGGCGGGATCAGCCAGACCACCGAGATCGACGTCGTCCGGCACTACACGCGGCTCTCGACCCAGAACTTCGACATCGATCGCGGCATGTATCCCCTCGGCAGCTGCACGATGAAGCACAATCCGAAGCTGAACGAGGCGATCGCGGCCGACGGCTACTGGGCCTTCCCCCATCCCTACTGGCCGGAGAAGTACCTCCAGGCGCACATCAAGATCATGGAGGAGGTCGAGCGCGATCTTCGCGAGGTCTCGGGCTTCGACCGCGTCTCGCTCCTGCCGGCCGCCGGCGCCCACGGCGAGCTGACCTCGGTCTTCATGATCAAGGCCTACCACGAGGATCGCGGCAACCATCACAAGAAGATCGTCCTGACGCCGGACACGGCACACGGCACCAATCCGGCCTCGGCGGCCATGGCGGGCTTCACCTGCAAGCAGATCCCGAGCGGACCGGACGGCTACCTGCGCTTCGAGGACGTCGAACCCTACCTCCAGGACGACGTCGCCGCGATCATGGTGACCAATCCGAACACGCTGGGCATCTACGAGCGCGACTTCGCGAGGATCGCCGAGGCGATCCACGCGATCGACGGCCTGGTCTACATGGACGGCGCCAACTTCAATGCCATCATGGGCATCTTCCAGCCCGGCAACATCGGCGCCGACGTCATGCACTGGAACCTGCACAAGACCTTCACCACGCCTCACGGCGGCGGCGGTCCCGGTTCCGGTCCGATCGGCTTCAACAAGAAGCTCGCGCCCTACGCCCCGGAGTCGGGCGATCCGCGGAGCATCGGCCCGGTCAAGGCCTACCTCGGCCAGTGGGGCATGTTCATCCGGACCTGGTGCTACATCCGGACGCTGGGCGCCGCGGGCCTCAAGCAGGTAAGCGAGGAGGCGATCATCAACGCCAACTACCTGCGGCGCGAACTCGAGGGAATCCTCGAGCTGGCCTACGAGACGCCGACCCTGCACGAGGCCGTGTTCACCGACAAGGGCTTCCCGAACGGCGTGATCACCAAGGATCTGGCCAAGCGCCTGATCGACTTCGGCTTCCACCCGCCGACCGTCTACTTCCCCATCATGGTGGACGGCGCGATCATGATCGAGCCGACGGAGACCGAACCGAAGATCGAGATCGATCGCTTCGTGGCCGCTCTCCGGGAGATCCGTCGGGAGATGGACGAGAACCCCGAGCTGGTGAAGTCCGCGCCGCACACGACGGTCGTCCGTCGCGTCGACGAGACCCTCGCGGCCCGGAATCTCGACCTGCGCCAGGCGGAACACTGATCCGCCGATGACCGCGACGCTGCGCCTCGTTCGCCACCGGCCGGGCTCACCCCCCTGGAACATGGCGGTGGACGAGGCGCTGCTCATGACGCCGGGCGACCCCCTCCTCCGCTTCTACGGCTGGAAGCCCTTCGGCCTCTCGCTCGGCCACTTCCAGCCGACGCCCGAGCCCGAGCTGGCGGCGCGCTACGAGGCCGAGGACATCGTGATCGTCCGGAGGCTCACCGGGGGCGGCGCGATCCTGCACGCCCATGAGATCACCTACAGCCTGAGCGGCGCCGACGGCCGGGGCCCCTTCCGGGGCGGAGTCGAGGCCTCCTATGGCCTCGTCCACGATGCGATCGCCGAAGCGCTCGGAGCGGAGGGGTTGCGGACGAGCGCGGCGAGGGAGGCGCCGCGGGCGCTCAGGAGGAGCGAGCAGCCCTTCCTCTGCTTCGCCCGTTCGACGGCCCTGGATCTCGTGGCGGAGGGTTCGAAGATCGTGGGCTCGGCCAAGCGGCGCCGCGGCGGCCGGGCCCTGCAGCACGGATCGATCATCCTGCGGGGCCATCCCCTCGGCGGCGCGGGGCCGGGCGTCGAGGAGATCCTCGGCCGCCCGATCGACCTCGAACGGCTTCAAGACCGGGTCGCCGAGGGGCTTGCGAAC
>JBFIHP010000150.1:0-7133 GCA_041601735.1 Planctomycetota bacterium
CCGCGAAGGGGGCGCTCTCGAGGATTCCGAAGTCCTCCTGATGAGCTTCCACGGCCTGCCGGAGAGGCAGGTCAGGAAGGCCGACGCCTCCGGTATCTGCCTCGTCGCTCCGGACTGCTGCGCCGAACAGTCCGCTCGGAACCTCCGCTGCTATCGGGCGCGCTGCTTCGCCACCGCGCGGGCGCTCGCCGAGGAGCTCGAACTCGACCCGACGGCCTGGACGATCGCCTTCCAGAGCCGCCTCGGACGCGCCAAGTGGATCGAACCCTACACCGAGCAGCTCGTCGACGAGATGCTGGCTCGCGGCACGCGGCGCTTCGCGGTGGTCTCGCCGGCCTTCGTTGCCGATTGCATCGAGACGATCGAGGAACTCGGGATCAGCCTGCGTCGGAAGATCGAGGCCGCAGGCGGAACGATGCGCCTTCTGCCCTGCGTGAACTCCTCCGCGACCTGGCAGGCGGGACTGGCGCAGATGATCGAGGCCCGCTGGCAGGGCCCCTTCTGACCGAGGCTCAGCCCAGCCGCGAGACGTCGAATTCCTCGTACCACTCCGGGTCGGCCATTTCCCGACCGATGTCCAGGCGCAGGGTGCCCTCGCCGGCGAGGGGTTGCGGTTCGGCCGCGAGGAAGTGGGCCGCCTCCGGGATGCCGAGATCGGCACCGAATTTCTGCCACCAGAGCCGGGCGTCGCGCTCGGACCAGCCGTCGGCATCGCGGCAGCCGAGGAGCGCCTCTTCGACCTCGTCCACGCTCGCGGGCCGGTCTGCCGGGTTCTTCGCGAGGCAGCGCATCACCAGATCCTCGATGTCGGCCGGGAAGGGCCGTCCGGCTCGCTCCGAGAGCCTCTGGGGCTTCGTGTGCAGGTGCTTGCCGAGGACTTCGATCGCTCCGGCGCCGTCGAAGGGCGGCGTGCCCGTGAGGAGGAAGTAGGCGACGCAGCCGAGCGAATAGATGTCGGCTCGATGGCTGATGTTCTCGACGTCGCTAACCGACTCCGGCGCCATGTAGCGCGACGTGCCCATCACCTGGATGCCTGCCGCCATGGTCATGCCGTCGTCCTCGTCGAGGTTCTTTACCAGACCGAAGTCGAGGACCTTGACGACGTCGTGGCGCCCGCCCCGACGACAGACGAAGATGTTCGCCGGCTTGATGTCGCGATGGATCAGGTCCTGCGCATGCGCCTCCGCGAGCGAGCCGCAGACCTGGGCGAGCAGGTAGATGACCCGGGCCGGATCGAGCGGCCCCATGCGGGCGACGAGGTGCTCGAGATCGACGCCGTCGAGCAGTTCCATGGCGTAGTAGAAGATGCCGTCCGGTGTCTGGCCGTAGTCGTAGATCGCGATGGTGTTCGGATGCGTGAGCCCGCTCGTGGCCTGGACCTCGCGCTCGAAGCGCTGGGCGCCCTCGCAGCCGGCGATCTCGAGCCGCATCAGCTTGATCGCGGTGGGGCGTCGCAGCATCGCGTGACGGGCCCGGTAGACCTCGCCCATGCCGCCCGCGCCGAGCCTGGCCTCGAGCTGGTACTGGCCGAGTTGCCTGGCCTGGGTGACCTTCCGACGCAGGCCGTAGATCACCTGCGAGGCGATCGTGGCGGTGCTCCCCACGAGCACCGACCAGATGCCCATGACCGAGAGATTCATGGTGCGTCCGGCGTCGCGCATCACGAGGTCCAGTTCGACCCGGTCGAGGTAGAAGACCGCGGCGAGGGGGATCATGCTCACCACGCAGACCATGGCCGTGAATCGCGGGCTCGAGGGTACGACCACGGCGCGGGCCGTGAGTGCAATGGAGACCGCGAGCAGGCCGAAGACCGGGCTCGCCGGCCGCTCCTGATCGACCATCATGACGCTCAGCGCGATGCCGATCGCGATGGCCGCCATCAGCCCGAAGTCGAGTCCGACGAGGAAACGCTGCCCGAGATCGACCGCTCTGCGGCAGAGCAGCCAGACGATGACGAGGGCGAACACGTGAATCAGGTCGGGGAGGTTGCTCGTGCGCTCGAAGCAGATGAGGGGATTGGTCTCGCCGCGCACGAGGAAGAGCCAGACGAGGTTCGAGGCGATGAGCAGGAAGGCCACGAGGCCGAGGCCGATTCGCGCGAACAGCGCCAGACGGTCCTGGAGATAGCGCGTGTTGCCGCGGCTGCCGGGCGGAACGCTGGTCGTCACCCGGCGCTGGATCTTCGAGTTGAAGGGCCGACTCATGTCCATGGGAAGAGCCTATCACAGGATCCGGGCCCGGAAACGCGGTGACCTCTCACTCCGTCTCGCCTCCCCGGTCGCCCTCGGTTGCGGGCAGGATGGATCCCGGGCCGAAGCGCTCGCGGATGCGATCGAGCGCGCTCTGCAGCCCCGCGGCGCGATCGGCCTCGTCGGCGCCGAAGAGCTGGAGCTGCTCGTCCTCCCCGGCGGCGTGCAGGTCGCCGCCGCCGATGCCGATGAGGCGCACGGGCATGCCCGGCCCGTGCAGGCGCCGCATCAGGCTCTTGCCGGCCCGGAGGATGTCGGCGTCGCGATCGATGCCGATCTCGAGCTGGGTCTGGCGGCTGAAGGTCCTGAAGTCGGGGAGGCGGAGCTTGAGGCGGATCAGGCGTGCACGCAGGCCGCCACGTCTGAGGCGTCGCCCGACGTCACGCGCGAGCCGACCGAGCACCCGGTCGAGTTCGACCGGATCGTCGATGTCGCGGCCGAAGGTGGTCTCGCGACTGATGCTCCTGGCGTCGCGATGGATCTCGACGGCGCGGGAGTCGCGTCCCCGTGCGAGCGCGGCGAAGTGGCGGCCCGCGCGGTCACCGAGCAGGCGCAGGAGGTCGGCCTCGGGCAGCGTCTGCAGGTCGGCGATGCGCCGCAGGCCCAGACGCTCGAGTCGCTCGACCAGTCCCGGGCCGGCGCCCCAGAGCCGCGACACCGGCAAGGGCGCGAGGAAGGCGGCTTCCTCGCCGGCGGGAACGACGACCAGCCCGTCCGGCTTGTCCAGGTCGGAGGCGACCTTGGCCACGAACTTGTTGGCGGCGACACCGACCGAGATCGTGAGCCCCGTTTCCTCCTTCACCTCCCTGCGGATCTTCCGGGCGATGGTCTCGCCGTCGCCGAAGAGTCGCCGCGAGCCGCCGACGTCGAGAAAGGCCTCGTCGAGCGAGAGGCCCTCGACCAGCGGCGTGAAGCTCTCGAAGACGGCGAAGACCTGACGCGAGACCCGGACGTAGTCGGCCATGCGCGGGGGGACGTAGACCGCGGTGGGTGCGAGCTTGCGCGCCCGCGCCATCGGCATCGCGGAGTGCACGCCGAAGACGCGCGCTTCGTAGGAGCAGGTCGAGACCACGCCGCGCGTCCCGAGGCCGCCGACGATCACCGGTCGACCGCGCAGCTCGGGCCGGTCGCGTTGCTCGACCGCCGCGTAGAAGGCGTCGAGATCGGCGTGGATGATCGTCCGGCTCTCGCTCATGGGCCCATCGTAACGACCGCCGGGAGACGGAGATTCCTCCTTTTTGCCCGTTGACCGCGGCGGATGCGCTCGACGAGGCCCCCTGCGCTTGACCGACGGGATCGACGCGGATTGAATGACGCCCGGAGGAAACCATGCCCGAATTCCCGCGGAGAGCCCGCCTCGCCCTCGCCCTCGTCCTCGCCGCCCTCGGCTGCTCCTGTCGGAGCGACGCCGAGGACGCGTACTCGGAGCCCGCCATGAGAGCCGATCGACTCGATCGCGACGGTCACAGCCAGGCCCGGCCCTGGGAGATCCGCAGCCGCCATCTCGAACTCGACCTCGAGCTCGATTTCGCCGGCAAGCGCCTGCGCGGACGCGCGACCCATCGCATCGTCCGCGCGCCGGAATGCCCCTCCGACGCGGCCTTCTACTGCGACGTCCGCCACCTCGAGATCCTCGCGGTCCGGGCCGGCCGTGCCGGTGCCCTGGCCCCGATGCGCTTCGGCATCGAGGAGGGCGGAGCCTTCGGCGATGCCCTGCGCATCGAGCTGCCGCCCGACGCCGACCTCGTCGCGATCGACTACGAGACGACGGCTGAGGGAACCGGCCTCCAGTGGCTCGAACCGACCCAGACCGCGGGCAAGATCGCGCCTTTTCTGTTCTCGCAGTCCCAGGCCATTCACGCCCGCACCTGGATCCCCTGTCAGGATTCGCCGGGGGTCCGGGTCAGCTACGAGGCCAGGGTCGCGGCCCCCAAGGGTATCGATGTGGTCATGAGCGCCGAATCGGCGGGGAGCGGCGACGGCGTCCATCGCTTCCGCCTCGACCACCCGGTGCCGAGCTACCTCATCGCCATCGCGGCGGGTCGCCTGGCCAGCGCCGACATCGGACCGCGCAGTCGGGTCTGGGCCGAGCCCGAGATCATCGAGCTCGCGGCCGCGGAGTTCGTCGACACCGAGAACATGATCCGAACGATCGAGGAACTCTACGGTCCCTATCGCTGGGGCCGCTATGACATCCTCGTCCTGCCGCCGAGCTTTCCATTCGGCGGCATGGAGAATCCGCTCATGACCTTCGCCACGCCGACCATCCTCGCCGGCGACCGCTCGCTCGTCGCCCTGATCGCCCACGAGCTGGCGCACTCCTGGTCGGGCAACCTCGTCACCAACGCGACCTGGCGCGACTTCTGGCTGAACGAGGGCTTCACCGTCTACGTCGAGCAGCGCGTGATGGAGGCGCTCTTCGGCGAGGAGCGCGCCCGCATGGAGATCATGCTCTCGATGCAGGGGTTGCACGAAGAGATGGCCGAGCTGCCGCCCGCCGACCAGATCCTGCACGTCGATCTCGACGGTCGCGACCCGGATGAGGGATTCACCGGCGTGCCCTACGACAAGGGCGCCGCCTTCCTGCGCCGCATCGAGGAGATCCTGGGGCGCGAGCGCTTCGACCGCTTCCTGCGCGCCTGGTTCGACGCCCGTGCCTTCCAGAGCGTGTCCACCGCCGATTTCCTGGAGCACCTGCGGGCCGAGGCGCCCGAGGTCTTCACGCGGATGGACGTCGATCTCTGGATCACGGGGCCGGGATTGCCGGAGGATGCGCCGATCCCGGTCTCGCAGGCCTTCACGCGGGTCGATGCCCTGGCCGGTTCCTTCCTCGCGGGGGCGACCCCGGCCGCGGACATCGATGTCTCCGCCTGGACCACCCAGGAGTGGCTGCGCTTCATCGCCGCGCTCGGCGACGACCTTCCCGCGGCGCGGCTCGCCGAACTCGACGCGGCGTTCGGACTGAGTTCGCGGGGCAACTCCGAGATCAGCTGCGCCTGGCTCGAGCTGGCGGTGAAGAACCGCTACGAGCCGGCCTACGCGCGGCTCGAGGCCTTCCTCTGCGAGCAGGGCCGCCGGAAGTTCCTGAAGCCGCTCTACAAGGCCCTCGCCGCCGACCCCGAGCTCGTCGAGATGGGGCGACGCATCTACACCCGGGCGCGGCCCGGGTACCATGCGATCTCGACCGGCACGATCGACGGGATCATCGGCCGTCCCTGAGTGGCGGAGAGGAGAGAAGAGAATGGACTACTACGAACGATCGCTCGAACGGCATCGCGAAACCCGCGGCAAGATCGAGGTGCGCTCGCGCATGCGCCTCGAGTCGCAGGACGATCTCTCGATCGCCTACACCCCCGGCGTGGCCCGACCCTGCGAGGCCATCGCCGCCGATCCCGGCGAAGCCTGGGAGCTGACCTGGAAGGGCCGCACCGTGGCCGTGGTCTCGGACGGCTCGGCCGTGCTGGGGCTCGGGGATCTCGGCCCCATGGCTTCGCTGCCGGTGATGGAGGGCAAGGCCGCGCTCTTCCGCGAGTTCGCCGGCATCGACTCGGTGCCGCTCGTCATCGACGAGCGCGATCCGGAGAAGTTCGTCGCCATCGTCCGGGCGATCGCCCCGACCTTCGGCGGTATCAACCTCGAGGACATCTCGGCGCCGCGCTGCTTCCAGATCGAGGACGCGCTCCAGGACGTCGGCATCCCGGTTCTTCACGACGATCAGCACGGCACCGCCATCGTGCTGCTGGCCGCGATGATGAACGCCGCGCGGGTGACCGATCGCAGGATGGGCCAGCTCTCGGTGGTCATCAACGGCGCCGGCGCCGCCGGGCGCGCGATCTGCCGCCTGCTCACCTGCACCGATCAGGACGAGCACTGCGTCCCGGTGGGCAAGGTTCGCATCTGCGACTCGAAGGGGATCATCCACCCCGGGCGTGCGCACAACAACGCGATGAAGGAGCAACTCGCGCAGCTCACCAATCCGGAGGGGCAGCAGGGCGACCTGCGCGATGCCCTTCGCGGCGCCGACGTCTTCATCGGTGTCTCGAAGGGCAACCTCCTGAAGCGCGCCGACATCGAGACGATGAACCCCGGCTCCATCGTCCTGGCCATGGCGAACCCGATCCCGGAGATCATGCCGGACGAGGCGCTGGCCGGCGGCGCGGCCGTCGTGGGGACGGGGCGCAGCGACCTCCCCAATCAGGTCAACAACGTGCTCGCCTTCCCCGGGCTCTTCCGCGGCGCGCTCGAGGCCCGCGCCACGCGTTTCAGCGAGGCGATGAAGTACGCGGCCATCCAGGCCATCGTCGAGGCGGTGGAGGAGCCCACGCCGAAGCGCATCCTGCCGGCGCCCTTCAATCGTTCGGTGGCGGTCAAGGTCGCCAATGCGGTGGCGGAGGCGGCGCGACAGAGCGGCGTCTGCCGTCCCTGAGGCCTCACTCCGGGTCGGGGCCGCCGCGCAGGTCGTCCTCGGTGCCGAGGCGACGGTCAGGCCCGGGCGACTGCAACTCGTAGCCGTCGTCGATCTGCCGATAGACGAGGCGACCGCCCCAGGCGTCCTCGGGCCGGCCGAAGAGCCCCTCGAACTCGTCGTCGCCGGGGAAACGGTCGTGCTCGTTGCGGAAGTCCTGGAGACGCAGCTCGAGGTCGATGAAGACCGCGGCGGTCTGCGTCTTGTCGATGCCCCGGATGACGACGACGGCGCCCAGGACCATGCCGCCGATGCTCAACACGAGCGCGAGCAACGCCATGGCGCGCGGCGGCCGGCGCAGGGCCATGAGGGAGAGGATGAGGCCGACGGGGGCCGCGAAGCCGAGGGTCACGATTCCCGCGATCGCCGTCACGAGAGCGACGACGGCCGGCTTGCTGCCAGGCTCTTCGGTCCGGTTC
>JBFIHP010000151.1:0-7126 GCA_041601735.1 Planctomycetota bacterium
CGGCCACCCGCGCCTCGTCGGCGCCGGCGGCGAAGCCCGGGTCGAGATCGTCGAGGAGCGAACCGAGCAGCGCCGCCAGTCGCGGATCGTCGGCCGCCGCCCCGGCGAGGTCGGTCCGGAAGCGCCGGCCCGCCTCGTCGTCGCCGACCAGCAGCGCCGCGCGCGGCGCCAGGGCCCGGAAGGGGCCGAGCGGCGCACCTCGCGGCCGGGGCAGGGCGAGGAAGGCGCTCCGAGCCTCCGCCCAGCTGCCGTAGCGGATCGACTCGCGGGCCTGGAAGAGTTCGCCGTAGAGCCGGCCGAGGTCGTCCGGATCGATCTCCGGACGGCGCTCGATCAGACTCGCACGTGCCGCGTCGGCGATCTCGGCGGCCGCGCTGAAGGCGAGGTCGAACAGGACCGCGTCGGCGAGGCTTCCGCTCGTCCTCCGGGCCCCCTCCAGCAGGGCGGTCTGGAGATCCTCCCGTCTCCAGATCCGTTCCCTCGAGGTCAGGGCCCTGAGCTGGGTTGCCGCGTCGCCGGCGGTCGCGAGCGCCCGACTCGCGAGCAGCACGTCGGAGGGGTGCGGGCTTCGCGAGGCCGCGCGCAGGATCTCGCGACCCGTCCTCGAGCCCAGCTGTGCGAGCCGGGCCGCGACCTGCATCCTGCCCTCGAGTTCGAGCGCCGGATAGGCGGCCTCCAGCTCCGGAACGACGAGGGGATCGTCGTGCTCGGCGCGGAAGGTCGTGACCTCCAACCGCAGCCGAGCATCGGTCAGGGCCGGCTGCGCGGCGCGGAGCACCGTGAGCGACGCGGAGGAATCCGCGAGCAAGAGCGCGCGAACGAGGATACGGCGAAGTTCGGGGTCGGGCAGGGCGTGAGGTAGCAGGGTCTCGCAGCGAAGACGCAAGCGGTCGATCAGGTCCTCGCCCAGGATCGATCGGGCGGCGGGCCGCCTCGCGAACTCCGGCGCGCGGAGCAGGTCGCGCAGCATCGCCGTCGCCCCGCGGAGAGCCGCCTCGTCCTCGGCCGCCTCGAGGGCGGCGACGCCGCGCGCCGCGGCGCTCCGAAGGTCGGCATCGCGGTCGTCGGTCGGCGTCTCGGGCTTCGCCAGGGGCTCGCCGTGGAAGTTCTCGATGGCTGCGTTCCAGCGGCGCAACAGGGCGATCAGCCGGCGGTGTTTCGGGTCGCTCGGGTCGAAGATGTCGCGTTGCTCGTCCGGATCGACCTCGAGGTCGAAGACCCGATAGGTGTCGGTCTCGGGCTGCCAGAGCAACTTCAGGGCGCCCTCCCAGACGGCCTGCTCGCGCGAGGGCCGGTCGGCCTCGGGCGGCAGGGGGCGGTCGGAGAAGGCGTGGTCGCGCCGATCGACGGTCGAGCCGATCATCAAGGGGCTGAGGTCGCGCGCCATGCGGCGCTGGGGGTCCCGGATGCCCAGCAGGCTCAGCGTCGTGGGACCGATATCGGCGATCGAGACCCGGTTGCGGATCCGTCCCGGTTCGAGTCCCGGCGCGCGGATGATCAGCGGAACGTGCGCCTGATGCTCGTGCAGGCTCGAGCCGTGCCGCCAGTCGTTGTGCTCGCCGAAGGACTCGCCGTGGTCGCCGAAGAGCACGACGAGGGTCTCGTCGAGGGCGCCCGAGTCATCCAGGGCTTCGAGCAGGCGACCGACCTCGGCATCGGTGAAGGCGATCTCGCTGTCGTAGGCGCCGAGCGCCGAGCGGTCACCCTCGAAGCTGCGGTCCTCGTGCCTCTCGTAGGGAGCGTGCGGGTCCATGTAATGCCCGAACACGAAGAAGGAGCGTCCCGCCAGTCGGTGTCCCTCGATGATCTCGATGAGCGCGTCCGTCGTCCGATCGGCCGTCTGCTCCGCGTCGCCGCGCTTCTCGTTGAAGGCGTCGAAACCCGCGCGCATCCCCGCAAAGCCGGCGCGATCCTGCGTGGCGCGATGGAAGGAGGTCAGGGCCTCCGTGACCCGCCCCGTCGCGCCGAGCACGGCGGCGATGGCATGGCCGGCGGGCAGTTCGGACTCGAGCCCGAAGCCGGCGGCGTACGAAGGCGTGAGGCGGCCGGGCAGGCCGTGCAGGACCGCCGAGTAGGCGAGGCTGCTCGCCGGCGTCGGCGTGACCGCCCCCTCGAAGAGCAGGGATTCGGCGGCGAAGGCGTCGATGTTCGGGCTCGTGTTCCGCGCGTAGCCGTAGCAACCGAGATGATCGGCACGCAGGGCGTCGATCGCCAGCCAGAGGACGTTGAGATCCCGTCGGTCGGGGAGGAGGCCGTCCAGCTCTCGCTGGATCGTCGCCGCGGCACTCGCATCCGACTCCGGTTCGAGCGCGACGTCGTCGACGATGATCCGGGGCAGGGGGAAGATGCGGTCGAGAAGCCCGCGTTCGATCGGCCCGGCGAAGGGGACCGTCGTCGCGAAGGGCGCCGATCTGAGCTGCGAGCGCAGGCGGCGCGCCTCGTGACCGTCGGCCGCGGCGAGGCCGGCGACGGTCATGACGGTCAGGCCCAGGAGGCCGCAGGCGAGGGCCGCGCTCCTGCGCCGCGTGATCGATCTCGCAAGCGGGGCCATGAGGTAGGTCGCGAGCAGAAGGCCGACGATGCCGAGTTCGAGCCTGAAGGTCGCATAGGCCGGAGCGCTGAAGCGTCCGAAGGGGCCGGCACCGACGTTGATCAGGAAGAGCAGGGGCAGGGCGAGAGCGGCCAGGCCGCGAGCCGCGCGTCGTTGCGGTCCGCCCGCCGACTCCCGGCGCCGGAGGGCGAGGACCGTCCAGAAGGCGAGGACCGTGACCAGACCGACGGTCAGCGCCCGCAGCAAGGGCGTGTAGGCCTGGCCGCGAATCCACTCGCCGTCGAAGAGCGGTGCATTCAGGCGCCAGGCGATGAGGCCGATGACGGGGATGGCCAGGTAGCGCCCCTTCGGGGCGGCGAACAGGGTCGCGGCCGGGATGAGGACGATCCCGAGGGCCCCGCCGACGAGGAGGTCGATGCCGAGGGCGTAGCCGAGGACCGAGGGCCTGAAGTCGCCGCCGAGGGCGAGGACCATCGCCGCGTCGAGCAGGGCCGTGAGGCCTCCTGCGAGGAGCGCGGCGGCAAGCCGGGAGAGCGGCGCCATCGGCCCTCCGGGGCCGTCTCTGTGCTTCATCGCTCGCTCACCGACCACTGATGACGACTGCCCGGCTCCCTGCCGCGAGCGCGCCGGGACCGGATCTCCGGGCGCGTGCCGCCGGGAGCCCGCACCCGGGAAACTCGGGACGACTCGACGCGACGGGACATTGACCACAGAATCGTACCATGCGTCTCACGAGCGGTCTTTCCCGGAGAATCGTCGCCGTCGGTCGGCCGAGCCTGGCTCGACGGCTCCAGCCGGACATCGTCCGGGCCTTCGATCTGCTGGTCTTCTTGCTGCCGATCGTCGCCCTGATCGTGAGGCTGGAGTCGGGCCCCGGGCTCGCGGCGATCCCGGCCTTTCTCGTGCTCGTCTCCGCGGCGGTCCTCGCCGCGACCGCGTTCGCGCTGATCCGCGTCCTCGCGGGGCGCGGCGACCCGCTGCTCGCCGCCCGCGAACTCGATCGCATGGGTGACAGCGCCGAGCTCTTCGTCACCGCCGCCGAACTGGAGCCGCGGCGACCGGATTCGCCGCTCTTTCCCCTGCTCCTGGCCCGCGCCGAGGCCGCCCTCGCGGGCCTGCGCGGGAGGCGCCCCCGGCCGCGATTCCTCCTCCCGGCGCTGCGTCGCGATCTGGTCTTCCTCCTGCTCACCTTCCTCGTCCTGATCGCGCCGGCCCTGCCGAGCGGCTGGCTCGGACCTCGGACGCGTCCGGGCGTCGAGAAGGGCAGCGGCGAGCGGGGGCAGGGCGCGCCCGGAACGACCGCCGAGGAGCGCGCCCGGAGCGCGGGCGAGGCGGCCTACGGCCTGGCCGGACGCCTCGAGGTCCGGGCCGTCTCCGATCGCGCCCTCTACTTCCTCGGCGAGGAGATCGAGCTGATCCTCGTCTTCGAGGCTCGCGAGCCGCTCGGTGATCGGGCGGTCGAGGTCGTGCTCCTCATCGACGGCGAGGTCGAGATGGCCCTGCCACTGCCCGACGACTTCGCGCTTCCCGGCGAGGCCGGCGCCACGAGCGAGGCGCGCTTCCGCCTGCGTGAGCGCCTGAAGCTCGTCGATCGCTACCGGCGCGGTCTGCTCGCGCTCGACGCTCGCGTCCGACCGGAAGACGACGAGGATCCCGACGCCGCGGTCGCGGCCAACCGCGTGCTGGTCCAGATCGCCGAGAACAGCGAGCGGGTCCAGGCCAGGCGACCGACGCCGCTGGCGGAGGACCCGAAGAAGCAGAAGCCGAAGAAGGACGAGAAGCCGGAGAAGGACCGCGATCAGGACCAGAAGCCGAACGAGAACAACGATCCGGAGCGCCGGCCGAAGCCCGTCCCGAGCAGGGGCGAGGGCGACCTGCCGCCCGAGGACCTGCCGGCGAAGGACTACGTCGTCGAGCCGCTCTTCAGCGGCGACGAGACCTCGAAGCGCAAGGTGAACGTCTACGACCGCAACCTCGAGGACGCGGCGCCCGAGCGCGAGAACCCGGGTCGCGGCGATCCGCCGCGACGACGCTACGAGCGCATGGTCGAGGCCGAGATGCGCAAGCTCGGGCTCGGTGGCCGCGAGCGCCGCGCGGTACGGCGTTACCTCGACGCCCTGCAGCCCGGTGCGGACGGAAAGGACCGATGAGCGAAAGCCTCCTCGATCCCGCCTTCCTCGCGCGCCTCGAGAAGCTCGAGATCCTCGCCCGCAAGGTCGCCGCCGGCGAGATGCGCGGCGATCATCCGACCCGCCGTCGCGGATCGGGCTCGCTCTTCCGCGATCACAAGAACTACAGCCAGGGCGACGACCTCCGCTTCCTCGACTGGAACGTCTACTCACGGCTCGGCGAACTCCTGGTCAAGCAGTTCGACGCCGAGGAGAACCTCGACCTCCTCCTCGTGCTCGACGCTTCGGGCAGCATGGACTACGGTCTCGCCAACAAGCTCGACTTCGCGCGCCGGGTCGTCGCCTCCCTTGCCTTCATCGCCCTCAACCGCTTCGCCAAGGTCGATCTGCTCGTGCTGCCCCGCAGCGCCGGTCCGGGGGGCGCCTACTTCGGCCGCGCCCAGCTCTTCCCGCTCCTCCGGCGCCTCCAGGACGTGAAGGCCGGCGGTGAGGTCGATCTCGCCGAGGATCTGCCGCCGCTGGTCGCCCGCCGTCGCGCCCGCGGCATGGCCCTGATCGTCTCCGATTTCTTCTCGGAACGGGGTTACGAGCGTGCCTTCGACTTCCTGCGGCATCGCGGCTTCAAGGTCGGTCTGGTCCATGTGCTCGACCGGGCCGAGTTCGCTCCCGAGCTGGCCGGTCGGCTGAAGCTCGAGGACCTCGAGACCGGACGCAGCCTGAAGCGCGAGGTCTCGGCCGCGCTCCTCGCCGCCTATCGTCAGGAGGTCGATCGCTGGTGTCGCGGCGTCGAGCGTGCCGCCGCCGAGCGCGAGATCGCCTACGCGCGGCTCGACAGCGCCCTGCCGCTCGAACACGCGGTCTCGGAACTGCTCGTGCGCGGAGGTCTGCTCACGTGAGCTTCGCCGCGCCCGCGATCCTCTACTGGCTCGGTCTCGCGGCCGTCGTCCCGCTTCTCTACCTCGTGCGGCGCCGATCGCGGCGGGCGCCCGTGCCGCACCTGTTTCTCTGGGAGCGCGCGATCGCCGCGCAGGGCAGGAGCAGACGGAGTCGCATCCACGACATCCTCGGCCTCCTCCTCAACACGGCGATCGTGGCCGCGCTCGTGCTGGCCGCGGCCGGGCCCCGGAGGTCGATCGAGAAGGCCCTGCCGCGGCCGACCCTCCTCGTTCTCGATTCCTCGCTCTCGATGAGCGCGCGCGACGCGCGGGGCCGCGACCGCGCGAGCCGGGCGCGTGCGCTCATCGCCGATCGGCTCGAAGCGCTCGTCTCGGAGGGACCGGTGGGCCTGGCCCTCGTCGCCGAGGGCGTGAGCCTGCCGGCGCCGCTCGGCAGCGGCATCGAGACCCTGCGGGCCCTCCTTGCGCAGGACCAGGTCTGCCGCGGTCGCTTCGAGCCGACGGTCCTCGTGGATTTCATCGCCGCCGCGCGCGAGCGGACGCCGGGGCTCCGCGTCCTGCTCTGCAGCGACCTCGCCTTCGATGACGACGAAGGCGCGCTGCGCGCCGCCGGCATCGAGCTCCTGCCGATCGCCGCGTCCGCGCGCAATGCGGCCCTCGTGGCCTGCCGCCTCGTCGAACGCGAGAGCGCGCGCTTCAGGGTCGAGGTGGAGGTCGCGGTGACCGGCGGCCCGCTCGCCGGCCGTATCCTCATGCGCCTGCCGCGGGGGGAGGGCGGGGCGGTGGCCTTCGATCTCGCGGCCGGCGCCCGGGAGACCTTCGAACTCGAGGGCGAACAGGAAGGCGAGGCCTTCGTCGAGGTCGCACTCGAGGTCGAAGATGATGCCCTCGCGGCCGACGATCGACTGGAGTTCAAGCTCGATCGCGACCCGCGTCTCAGGCTCCTCGTCGTCGCGGAGGAGGTGGGTGTGCATCTGGAGGCCGCGCTCGCCGCGCTCGACGAGGTCTTCGACCCGGCCGCGGCGGCCAAGGTCAAGCCCGCGGACTGGCGCCGCGCCGACCTCGGGCGTTTCGATCTCGTCCTGCTACGCGGGGTGGACGAACGGCAGGCCCTTCCGGAGGGGCGCTACATCCTGATCGACTCCTTCGCGCCCGGCCTGCCCTTCCAGCGCCTGGGCTCGGTGGAGCGGCCCGCCGTGCTCCGCCAGGAAGAGACGGGCGGGCTCCTGCGCGGTCTCGACCTGCGCGACCTCGAGGTGGTCCGCGCGCAGCGCCTGCGCGCGGTCGAGCCCGTAGACGTCCTGCTCGATTCCGATGCCGGCCCTCTCGTTGCGCAGGCGCCCGGCCTGGTGCAGATCGCCTTCGACAGCAGCGAGGAGGCCTCGTCCCTCGTGCTCCTGCCCGCCTTTCCGCTCCTTCTGAAGGACGCCGCCCGCTCGCTTGCGCCGCGACGCGCGCGGCTGCTGCCGCCGGTCGCGCCGGCCGGGCGCGCGGCCGATCTTGCGGACCTTCCCCAGCGCGGCAGACCCCTGGTCGAGATCGACGAGAGC
>JBFIHP010000152.1:0-7078 GCA_041601735.1 Planctomycetota bacterium
CCTCTCCTGCCGGGCTACCTCGAACACGCCCTCTGGGGCCTCGACGTCCGCGGCTACCACCTCAGCAACATCCTGATGCAGATCCTGTGCGCGATCGCGCTCATGAGCCTGGTCGATCGCCTCGGGGGCGGCCGCGACGGCATGGCCGGGCTCGGCGCCGGGCTCCTGGTCCTGCTCGCCCCGAGCGCCGGCGAGAGCGTCGTCTGGATCATGCAGCGCATGGTGCTCATGACGAGCCTCTTCATGCTCTGGGGCCTCCTGCTCTGGCTCCGGGGGATCGAAGGAGACCGCCGCGGCCCGCGTCTGCTCGCGCTCTTCATGCTCGTGCTCGCCCTCCTCTCCAAGGAGATCGCCCTCGTCTTGCCGGGACTCTTCTTCCTCCTGGAGCTCATGCGAGGGCCGAACGGATCGACCGCGGGCCAAAGGATGCGCAGCGCCTGTCGCTGGGCCCTGCCATCGGCGGCGCTCATCGCGCTCTACTTCCTCCTGCGCTATCTCTTCTGGGGGCGGCTCGTGAACAGCTATGCGGGCATGGAGGTCATGGACTACGCCCGTCACAACCGCGTCTTCGAACGCTTCGGGGCCACGCTGCTGAACGGTCTGCTGCCGGCCAATCCCGACCTCCTCGGTCGCGGCCCGGCCCTCGCCCTGCGCGCGGCGATGGCGCTCGGTTTCGGGGTCGCCCTCCTGCGCGGCGCGCTCCTCTGGACCCGCTCGTCACGGCATCGGCTGACCGCGGCCCTGGGCGCGGCCCTGGCCCTGCTCACCATCCTGCCCATCGCGCCGATCGTCTGGGTGGACGAACGTCTCTTCAACGCCCGCTTCTTCCACGGGCCGATGCTGGGCGTCGCGATGATCGCCGCGCCGGCGCTCTTCGCTCGCATGCCGGGCCGGGGCGCGGGGCTCCTCGATCCGCTCGGCCGGCTGGCCGGGATGACCCTCGTCATCGCCTACGCGGTCTCGCTCTCGGCCCAGCTCGTCGCCTTCGACCGCGCCTCCGATCAGATCCTCGGCATCCGGGCCGGGCTCGTGGCACTGCAGGAGGAACGCGCACGCCTCGGTCAACCGGCGCCCCGCATCGTCGCGCTGGACGTCCCCGATCAG
This sequence comes from Planctomycetota bacterium, assembly GCA_041601735.1. Classification (GTDB taxonomy): domain Bacteria; phylum Planctomycetota; family DRQF01; genus JACKGY01. The sequence continues at coordinate 1,105 of JBFIHP010000152.1, forward strand.
TACCTCGGCGTCCCCACCCTCGAGTATTCGCTCACCCAGGCGATGAAGCCGCCGCTCACGAAGCCGGAGGTGAGCGTCGTCGCCCTGCTGGCCCGCGATCGCCTGCGTCCGGGCTTCTGGCTCGGGGATCTCGACCGCCAGATCGAGACCCGGGACTGGCCGCGCTCGGGACTCGTCTTCGTCGAGTGCCGGAGTCTCCCCTTCGGTGTCAGACCGATCTTCGGCCCGCGCGCCGGCCCCCGCGGCGCCTCGCCCCCGCGGCCGACCCTGCCCGCCGACCTCTCCTATCGCGGCAACGGCGGGGCGGAGCCGGACTTCGTGTTCGAGTCCTCGAACGAGGCCGCCGTGGCCTTTCGACTGCTCTTCCGCACGCCGGAGATCGACTTCGAGTTCGGCCCTCGACTCGTCCCGGGCCTGAACTGCGAGGAGATCGCGCCGGGGCGTTTCCGCTTCCGGCCCTCGATGGCCGACCCCTCGCAGCCGGACCTGCCCGATCTCTGGGAGAGAGTCGTCCGCAAGCCCCTGCCCCGGCCCCTGCCCCTCACCTGGCGGATCGGAAGCCTCGACGCCGACGGCCGGACCATCGCCCTGTCGATCGACCAGCGCCTCCTCGTGTTCGACACCGGGTCCCGCTGAACGCGTGCCCCCGGGCGATCCCGGCATTTCCCTCGGCCGACGGCACGGGGCCCACCCGGGGGGGCCCGACCGGTCGAGCCGGGTTCGCGGTCCGGGCGGTTCGGGCTCAAGCCCGCGGTCTTTTCGGCCGATTATGAGATTGAATCTCAGAATTGAAGCCGATAGAATCAGGCCCGGACGACCGACCTGGAGGACCGACTCATGTTGATCTGCCACTGCAAGGGAAAGACGCACCGCGACGTCCTCGCGGCGGTCGCGGACGGCGCTCGCGACCTCGCCGACCTCAAGCGCGTCTCCGGCGTCGGCGGCGCCTGCGGCGGCTGCCACGAGGCCCTCGGTTCGATGCTACACTCTCGGCATCGAGACCCGTGCACCGAGGTGAAGCTGCGCGCCGACCGCTGAATCCGGCCCGATCGACCGGTTCAGGGATCGGTTTCGCCGCTCTCCCCATCCCCCCACCGCAGGAGTTCGCCATGAAGGGTGATCCCGAGATCATCGCCGCCCTGAACGATCTGCTCACCGCCGAGCTGACCGCGATCAACCAGTACTACGTCCATTACAAGATGTGCGAGAACTGGGGCTACGAACGGCTCGCGGCCTACCACAAGAAGGAGAGCCTCGAGGAGATGAAGCACGCGGACGAGGTCATCGACCGCATCCTCCTTCTCGACGGCATCCCCAACATGCAGCGGCTCAACCCGGTGAAGGTGGGCGAAGACGCCGTGGAGCAGCTGGAGCTGATGCTGCAGACGGAACTCGAGGCGGTCGCGCGACTGAACGCGAGCGTCGCGCTCGCGCGAGGCAAGAACGAGAACGGCAGCCGCGAGCTCTTCGAACGCCTCCTGAAGGAGGAGGAGGAAGCGGTGGACTTCCTCGAGGGACAGCTCGGCATCGTCAAGGAGATCGGGCGCGAGAACTATCTCGCCCAGCAGATCCGCGACTGATCGCCCGGCCGGACCGGCAACCCCCGATCAATCCGCATCGAAGTCGGCGACGTAGTCCATGACCGACTTGATGCACTGATCGGAGTTGAAGTAGTCGTAGTTGCCGAAGCGGCCGAGGATGTCGATCCCCTGCCGGTCCAGCCAGCTCTTCACCGTCTCCAGCTTCTCCTCCAGATCGGTCGTGTAGACGATGTAGGCGTACTTGTTCTTCCACAGCCGGCTGAAGAGGACCTCCTCCTCGCGCGCGAAGCCGCAGCGGATCAGGCCGGCCACCGTATCCTTCATGACCTCGTCGGCGTCGATGTCGCCCTTGTAGGTCACCTCGGCCATGAGCGCGCTCTTGCCCTCGGGCGCGTTGCGCGGGCTGTAGTTCGAGATGTGCGTGACCCGGTTGAAGGGCCCGTTCTCCGGATGCGGGAAGTAGATCCAGGAGCGATCGCTCTCCTCCGGCCGGTCCAGGGCGACGAGGATCGACGCCACGCTGGTGAAGGGCAGGGTCGCGAAGGCCCGACCCACGTCCTCGGGAGCCCCGGCGACGATCTTGCCCAGCTCCGGCAGGGGAATCGTCGAGATGACCCGGTCGTAGCGCTCGCCGTCAACCAGGAAGCCGTCCCCGGTCTTCTCGAGCGAGGCGACGGGCTGCGCCAGACGCATGCGCGAGGCCTCGAGCGGTTTGGCGATGCCCTTCACGATCGACTCGAAGCCGCCCTCGAGCGGATACCAGAAGACCGACTGGTGCTTGTATCCCTCGGTCCGGATTCCGATCGAGGCCCGGATGACATCGGCGACCGGGGCATCGGGAACGCGACCGGCGACCCAGCTCGTGCTCATGCTGCCGAGGTCGGTCTTCCAGATCTTCTCGTTGTAGGGAAACATGAACTTCTCGGAGATGCCTTCGCCGAAGCGCCAGAGGCACCAGTCACGGAAGTTCTCGGGTTGCGGCGCACCGTTGCGCCGCGCGAAGTCGGCCTCGATGTAGGCCGTGAGGCAATGGAAGTTGTCCTCCCTGGGAAGGTCCCCGAGGCCGTTCTCGAAGGGGTACTGGACGTAGTTACCGTGATACCAGATCGCGCTCTTGCGCTGGCTCTGGTGGGTCCCGAGGTCGTCGAGCGAGCGCAGGACGAAGTCGAGCACCTCCTTGTGCTTCGAGAAGATGATGTGTCCGCCGGCACGATCGGCGACGAAACCATCGACCGTCTCGGACCGGCAGAGCCCGCCCAGCCGCTTCGATGCCTCGAACAGGCGCCAGTCGACTCCCTTCTCGTCGAGGAGTCGAGCCAGGGTGACGCCGGTGATGCCGCCGCCGAGAATCGCAACCTTCACGGAGCGCTCCTTTCGAGAATGGACACGAGCCGCTGCGCGTCGAGGCCCGGAAAGCCGTCGATGGTGTCATCGACCGGCGGGAAATCCAAGGCACGGGTCGTCTCGGTGACGACCCTGACCACCTTCATGCCGGCGGCGCGAGCCGCGCGCAGGCCGTTGACCGAGTCCTCCAGCACGATGGCGTCTGCGGGGCGAACGCCGAGCCGCCGGGCCGCCAGGAGGAAGATCTCGGGATCGGGTTTCGGTCGTTCGACCTCGTCGCCGCAGGCGAGCGCCTCGAAGCGTCCGGTCAGGCCGATCCGCGCGAGGATGTGATCGACGAAGGCGCGGCTCGTCCCGGTCGCGAGCGCGATCCTGGTCCCCATCGCCGTCAGTGCGTCGATGAGATCGATCACGCCGGGAGCGGCCTCCAGCCCCTCGGCCATCAGCGACAGGAGTGCCTCCTCGCGTTCCCGGATCAGGATCGCCGGTTCTTCGTCGAGGCCGAATCGGGCGACGAGATCGGTCCAGTAGCGACGCTGATTCCAGCCGAGGTAGGCCGTGTTGTCGGCGGAAGTGAGCCGGGCGCCGCGGCGTTCGAGCACGACGTTCGTGGCCTCGAGCGAGAGGGGCTCGGAGTCGATCAACACACCGTCCATGTCGAAGATGATGGCCGTTGTCATGGATCCGGACTGGTCACAAGGAAGCGGGCCCCGGTTCCTTATAAGGTTCGCCGCAACTAGCGGCAATCCGACGGCCATTCATCGTCCGGATATTCATGCAGCGCCGCTCATCTTCTGCGCTCCAGGCCGGCGAGTTCATCGTCGCGGACGCCGCCGATCGTCCGCAGCTCGTCGAGGAAGCGACGCCCGTCCTCGTAGTAGCCGGCCGTCGGCCTGATTCCGGGCGCCCGCTCCGTCCAGTAGTCGTTGAAGACCCTCATGAGCGCCTCGCGGGCGTACTTCGCCACCATCGAGGCGAGCGCGATCTCGGCGCAGCGGGAATCGCCCTTCATGAGGAAACGGAACTCGGCCGGGCCGCGCTCCAGCTCGAGGCGATAGCGGCTCTCGCCACGGCTCTGGTCGAGGATCTCGCAGGGCACGAAGGGGAAGGCGCCGACCAGCAGCGGCTCGTAGTAGTTCCGACCACCGAGCTTGTCGATGCTGACCCTGACGGCCGCGTCCGCGCTCGCCCGATCTCCCAGCCGCTCCTCGAGGACCTCGATCATCGCGTTGAAGAGGCTCGTGTGCTTGTTTCCGGTCCGGGCCCAGTCGTCGTTGAGCTCGCGTTCGCCCATGATGCGCATCACGAGCCGACGCGCCCGGGCCCCGCCGAGCAGTTCGCCCTTCTCGGCCGCCTCCCAGGCCCGGGCCACCTGATCGGCCTCGGCCGCGAAGGGCAGCGGCAGATCGAGTCGCGCGTACCAGGGCGCGGCGCCGAGTCGAGCCGCCGCATCGGCTCTCGGGTCGAGTACCAGCCAGTCCACGAGGCTCGCCGGAACCGCGCCGGTCAAGGCCGCATGAAAACCCAGGACCACGGCCTCGAGTTCGGCCAGGCCTCCGCGGCGCTGCAGGATCTCCTTGGAGTCGCCGACGCGGAGGCCGCGGGCCGGGCGGATGGGCAGCGCCGGTTCGGCATCCGCGCAGACGAGTTCGGCGCAGCCGACCACGAGGGGGCCGAGAAGAGGGCCGTAGCCGGCTTCATCCATCCCGATGAACAGGGTCATCTTCGCTGCTGCCTCACGATTCCGGTCGCCGCTGTCGATAAGCAGGTTATGGACTTTTCAGGACGACGGCCATGACCAAGGTTCTCATCTCCCTGCAGGACGACATCCAGTGCGATGTCGTGAAGACGGCGTTCAAGCAGTTCAACTCCATGGCGACCTACCCGGTCCCCCGGAGTCACCTGATCGGCCTCGCGGCCGACGAGGATGTCGATGCAGTCGTGATCGATCTGGCCAAGGGCGACGAGAAGGAGGGCGGCATCGTGGATCGCCTGCGCGAGCACGCGCCCCACGTCGAGATCATCCTCCTGGCCGAGGCCTCCATGCGCGAGCGGCTCAACCGCCTGAAGCTCCATCACAGCATCTTCACGGTCGTGCCCCTGCCGCTCGACGCCTTCGATCTCGCCAAGCGAATCGTGCGGCTGGAGAGCATGGTCGGCGATCGCCGCCGTCAGAACGGCTGAATCCGGCCGCGCGCCGTCGCCTTCAGATCCTCACCCGCCTGCGTTCGCGGTCTCGCTCGTCGTCGGTCCGCTCGTAGCAGCCCAGATCGCTGATGAGCTTCTCGTAGCCCTTGAGGTCGAGGATGCCCAGGCTCTGCACGGCCCGGAGGGCGACGATCTGTTCCGACCAGCTCGACGGCTGTAGCGCCGCATCGACGAGGATCTCGTAGACGTGGAGTTCGGCATCGTCGGTCTTCCCGGCCAGGTCCGCCAGGACGGCGAGCTGCGCCTCGAAGGCGGGGTGCCTCACCACGAGATCCGCGAGCGCACCGGGCCCGGTCCTCTCGATCCCTTCGACCGAGCGCGCGAGCAGCGGCCAGGCCGCCTCGCTCAGTCGGCCGATGCGGCGCCTCGCCAGCCACTCGCTGATTCGCGGCCGGGGAGGGGTCTCGTCGATCGTCTTGACCACCAGCTCGCCGATCTCGTCCATGGCGGTCGCGATCGAGGAAACCGAGCCGTGGTCGCAGACGAAGGCGGTCACCGCGGCGCGCAGCGTCTCCTGTCGGCGCCGGATCAGGTGCGGGCCTCTCTTCTCGAGATCGACGACGAAATCGCGGCCGCGACGCTTCATGTAGGCGAGGAGCCGAGCCAGGAGGCGCACCTGGCGCTCGCGCTCCGACTTGATCTCGCGAAAACGCTCCCACTCGCGCTCGGAGGCCTCGAGATAGCGCAGGTCCTCGTTCAGCTGCTCCGCGTCCCGAGCCGGCGGCAGGCCGAGCGGCACCGCGAGGCCGAGGTACTCGACGTCGAAGAGGGCGCGGAGGCGCACCGCCTCCAGGACCACCGGCCGGCGCATCCTGAAGATCTTGCGCCGTGCGACGTCGAATCCGGCGCGACCGTGATTGACCTCGACCGGCCGATCGCTC
>JBFIHP010000153.1:0-7033 GCA_041601735.1 Planctomycetota bacterium
TCGGCTTCGAGCGCTGGCAGCGCGACGGCGTCGCCTACGACCTCGACGACGTCGCCGCGCTCGCGGCTTGCGATGCGATCCTCCTCGGCGCGGTGGGCTCGCCGTCCGGACCGGCGCCGGGCTACTCGAGCCCGGTCGTGGCGCTTCGCCGGGGCCTCGAGCTCTTCGCAACGGTGCGGCCCGCGCGCGACCGCGACGCGGGCATCGACATGATCGTCCTGCGCGAGACCAGCGAGGGCCTCTACTCCGGGCTGGAGGAGAGCGACGGCGAGCGGGCCGAGTGCCGGCGGGTCGTGACCCGCGCGGGCTCGGAGCGCTTCCTGCGCTTCGCGCGCGAGCTGGCCGAGCGAGAGGGGCGCCGCCGGGTCACGATCGTCCACAAGGCGAACGTGCTCAGGAAGACCTGCGGGCTCTTCCGTGAGGTCGCGCTCGAGGTCTTTGCGGGGGCGCCCTTCGAGGTGGACGAGATGCTCGTCGACTCGGCGGCCTACCGCATGGCGCGCGATCCGCGCGCCTTCGACGTCATCGTCACGACGAACCTCTTCGGCGACATCCTGTCCGATCTAGCCGCGGCCTTCGCCGGCGGGCTCGGGCTCGCGGCCTCCGCGAGCCTGGGTGCGCGGCACGCGCTCTTCGAGCCCGTGCACGGCAGCGCGCCGGACATCGCGGGGCGGGGGATCGCCAATCCGCTCGCGACCTTCCGCGCCCTCGAGAACCTGCTCGATCACGTCGGGCGTCACGGCGAGGCCGCGCGGCTGCGCGCCGCCGTCGATCGGGTCCTGACGGCGGGACCCCGCACGCCCGACCGGGGCGGCTCGGCCCGCACCGGCGACGTCCTCTGCGCCGTCGTCGCGCAACTCGAATCGTCCGACGCCGAGGTGGCGTCGGTTCGCACGTTTGACCTGAACCACTTCGAAGGAGAACGAGAATGAGCGACTGCATCGAATGCGGCGGCAGCATCCGCCTGCCCGAGAACCCCATGGTGGGCGAGGTCCTCGCCTGCGCGTCCTGCGGCATCGAGCTCGAGGTCTCGGGGATCAGTCCCCTCATGCTCCAGCTGGCGCCGGAGATCGACGAGGACTGGGGCGAATGAACCCGCGCATCGGCATCACCTTCAGCCGCATCCGGCTCGAGGACAAGATGATCCTCGAGGAGTTCGATCGTCGAGGCATCGTCTACGACCGGATCGACGACGGCGACGTGACCTGGTCGCTGCAGGACCGGCAGCCGCGCTGGGACGTCCTGCTCGATCGCTCGCTCGGCTTCGGTCGGTCGCGGGCGACGGCGCGCATCCTCGAGGGCCGCGGCGTGCTCTGCGTCAACTCGGCCCGCACCGTCGAGATCTGCGGGGACAAGCTCGCGGCGCAGGTGGCGCTCGAGGGCGCGGGCGTCGCGACGCCGGCGACGACGATCGCCTATGGTCGTGAGGCGGCGCTTCGAGCCGCTGAGGAGCTGGGCTATCCGGTCGTCCTGAAGCCCACCGTGGGCTCCTGGGGGAGGCTGATCGCGCGGCTCAACGACCGCGACGCGGCCGAGGCGGTGCTGGAGGACCGCGAGGTCCTCGGCAACTGGACCCACCATGTCTACTACCTGCAGAAGCTGATCGACAAGCCGGGCCGCGACATCCGCCTCTTCGTCATCGGCGGCGAGGCGGTCTGCGCGGTCTACCGGGTCTCCGAGCACTGGATCACCAACACGGCGCGGGGCGGTCGCACGGAGAACTGTCCGGTCGATGATCGGCTGGCCGAGATCGGTCGGAAGGCGGCGGCCTGCTGCGGCGCCGAGGTCCTGGCCGTCGATCTGGTCGAGGACCGCGAGGGCGTCCTCTACGTGCTGGAGATGAACCACTCGATGGAGTTCCGCAACAGCGTGGCGCCCACGGGGGTGAACATCCCCGGGCTGATCATCGATCACCTGCTGCGGCTGGCGCAGGAGAGGAAGGCATGAGCGGCATCAAGGTCTCGATCGCGGGCGCGAGCGGCTACGTCGGCGGCGAACTCGTCCGTCTGATCGGAGCCCACCCGGACCTCGAACTGGTCTCGGCGAGCTCCGAGCGCAACGCCGGCTCCTGGTTGCACCAGGTCCATCCCCATCTGCGCGGCCGCTGCGAGCTGCAGTTCGTGCCGATGGAGCGCCTCGAGCCGGCCGACGTCCTGATCCTGGCGCTGCCGCACGGCGAGGCGGCCCGGAGGATCGACGACTTCGCCGGTCTCGCCGAGCGCATCGTCGACTGCTCCGGCGACTTCCGCCTCGACGACGCCGCGGCCTACGCCCGCTGGTACGGCCACGAGCACCCGGCGCCGGACTGGCTCGGCCGTTTCGTCTACGGCCTGCCCGAGGCGCGGCGCGAGGCCCTGCGCGGCGCGCGCCACGCCAGCGGCGTCGGCTGCAACGCGACCGCGGTGAACCTCGCGCTCCTGCCGCTCGTGCGCGCCGGCGTCCTCGACCTCGATCGTGACATCATCGCCGACGTGAAGGCGGGCTCGTCGGAGGCCGGTCGCGCCGCGACCAGCTCGGGTCAGCACGCCGAGCGCCGCGGAGTCATCCGCAGCTACGCCCCGGTGGGGCACCGGCACCAGGCCGAGGTCGAGATGATCGGCGGCCTGGATCGCGTCCACCTCTCGGTGACGGCCGTCGATACCGTGCGCGGCGCCATGGCGACGGTGCACGCCTTCACGAAGGAACCGCTCGAGGAGCGCGCGGCCTGGAGTCTCTGGCGCGACGCGGTCGCCAACGAGCCCTTCCTGCGCATCGTCCACGAGCGGCGGGGCGATTACCGTCACCCCGATCCGAAGACGCTGAGCGGCACCAACTTCGCCGACCTGGGCTGGTCGATCGACGCCGCGAGCGGCCGCATCGTCGCGCTCTGCGCGATCGACAACCTGGTGAAGGGCGCGGCCGGTTCGGCCATCCAGAGCCTGAACCTGATGTGTGGACTGGAGGAGACCCGGGGCCTCGACTTCCCCGGCCTCTGGCCCCTGTGACCCCAAGGCGTCAGACGCCTGATGGATGTGGGAGGAATGATGAGGGACGAGATCATCGTCGTGAAGATCGGCGGGGCCGCCGGCAACGAACACGAGGGCCTGCTCGACGATCTGGTCGAGCTGCGGAGCATCGGCGCCTGCGTGGTGCTGGTGCACGGGGGTTCGGCCGAGACCGATCAGCTCGCCGCGGCGCTCGGGCGGCCGAGCGAGGTGCTGGTCTCGCCGCAGGGCCAGGTGAGTCGGCGTACCGACCGTGCAACGCTCGAGATCTTCGCCCAGGCGACCGCGCTGGTGAACCGGCGTCTGGTCGAGGCGGCGCGCGGTCGCGGCATCGACGCCTTCGGGCTCTCCGGGCTCGACGGCGGTCTCGTGCGGGCGAAGCGCAAGGCGGCCGTTCGTGCGATCGTCGAGGGTCGCCCCGTCATCGTGCGCGACGAATGGACCGGCAAGATCGAGGCCGTGCGCATCGACCTCCTCGGCCGGCTGCTGGATCTCGGCCTGCTTCCGGTGGTCGCGCCGATCGCCTGCGGTGAAGGCGGCGAGATGCTCAACGTCGATGGCGATCGTCTGGCGGCGGCGCTCGCGGTCGCGCTCGGCGCCACGCGTCTGGTCATCCTCTCCGACGTCGAGGGTCTGAGGCGAGAGGCCCGGGATCCGGAGAGCGTCGTGCGGCGGATCGCAGCCCATGATCTCGTCGCCGCCGGCGACTGGGCCGAGGGGCGCATGAAGAAGAAGGTGCTCGGCATCGAGGAGGCGCTGGCCGGCGGCGTGCGGGGGGCGATCATCGCCACCAGCCGCGGGGAGCGACCTCTCATCTCGGCGCTTCAGGGCGCCGGCAGTCACTTCGAAGGCAGGGAGATGCGGGGTTTCGCCTCATGAATCAGGTCACGATGAACGCCGAGGCGACCGAGCGCGAGCTCGGCCCTCTCTTCTACGGCAGCCGCGGGCTGACCTTCGTCTCGGGCCGCGGCGCGCGGCTCGTGGATTCCGAGGGCCGCGACTACATCGACTGCGGCGCGATGATGGGCGTGGCCTCGATCGGGCATGCCCATCCCCGGATGGTCGCGGCACTCGCGGAACAGGCCGGGAGGCTGGTCTCCTGCTTCGGTTCCTTCGGATCGGACCGTCGCTCCGAGCTCTACCGGCGACTGGCCGAGCTCATGCCCTGGGCGCGCCGCTTCTTCCTGTGCAACTCGGGCACGGAGGCGCTGGAGGCCGCGATCAAGCTGGCCTGCGCCGGCAGCGGCCGCGACGTCCTCGCCCACGTCGAGGGCAGCTTCCACGGTCGCACGCTCGGCGCCCTGGCGGTCTGCTCGCGACCCTCGCACCGCGCGCCCTTCGAGTCGATGCTGGCCCGAAGCCTGCGCCTGCGCCTCGACGATCGCGAGGATCTCGAGGCGGCCCTCGACGAGCGGACGGCCGCCCTCGTCGTCGAGGTGATCCAGGGCGAGGGCGGCGTGAGGCCGCTGGATGCCGCCTGGTTGCGCGCGGCCCAGGAGATCTGCCGCGCGCGCGGCGTACGCTTCATCATCGACGAGGTGCAGACCGGGATCGGCCGCACCGGATCGATGTTCGCCTACGAGGAGATCGGCCTCGAGCCGGACGCCGTCTGCCTCGCCAAGGGTCTGGCCGGCGGCCTGCCGATCGGTTGCGTCGCCCTCGGACCCGCCCTGGGCGATCCCGAGATGGGCGTTCACGGCAGCACCTTCGGCGGCAATCCGCTGGCGGCCGCGGCGGCCGTCACCACCCTGGACCTGATCCGCGACGAGGGTCTCGTCGAGCGGGCGCGGCGCCTCGGGGACGACGCCCTGGCGCGGCTTCGTCGCGACCTGGGCGATCGCGTCCGCGAGGTCCGCGGCCGCGGCCTGATGATCGGCATCGAGGCGCGCGGCCGCGTGCAGGGCGCGCTGAAGGAACTCCAGGACCGCGGCGTCATCGCGCTGTCCGCGGGACCCTGCGTTCTCAGGTTGCTGCCGCCCCTGGTGATCACCGAGGAGGACTTGCACTTCGCCCTGGGTCAGGTCGAGGAGGTGCTGCGGGGATGAACGACGCCGAGGTCCTCGACCTGCTCGAAGCGGTCGTGCGCATCCCCAGTCCCTCCGGCGAGGAATCGGTCCTGGCCGAGTTCCTCGCCGAGATCCTGCCGCGCTGGGGTTTCGACTGCGAGATCGACGGGGCCGGCAACATCGTCGCCGCGATGGGGGAGGGGCCGGACGAAGGAGTCCTGCTCGGCCACATCGACACCGTGACGGGCGACCTGCCGGTGTATCGCGAGCGGGGCGTCCTGCACGGTCGGGGCAGCGTCGATGCCAAGGCCTCCTTCGTGACCTTCCTCGCCGCGATCGCCCGCGCCGCTCCCGCGCTCGAGAGCGGCAGGCTCGTGGCGATCGGTTGCGTCGAGGAGGAGGCGGCCTCGTCGAAGGGGGCGCAGGCCGCGAAGCTCCGGGCGGCGCCGCGCTTCTGCATCGTCGGCGAGCCGAGCGGCTGGGACGCGATCACCCTCGGCTACAAGGGCTTCCTGATGATGGAGCTGCGCACCGAGATCGGCCGCGCCCACGGCGCCCACGCCGGCGCGTCGGCCACCGAGATCTGCGCCGAGGTCTGGCAGCGGGTCCAGCGCCACGCCGCCGCCCGCAACGAGGGCCGCGAGAAGCTCTTCGACCTGCTCATGATCCGCCTGGTCGGCGGTCGGGGCGGCGCCGATCGCGACGGCATCGACCGCGCCGGCTTCGACATCCAGTGGCGACTGCCCCCGGACATCGGGGCCGTGCAACTCGAGGCCGAGATCCGCCCGCTCATCGCGGGGCTCGACTGTCGCGTTCGCTTCACGGGCGCGATCCCCGCCTGGCAGGGGCCGCGGACCACGGGCCTGCATCGCAACCTCCTGGCGGCGATCCGCGCCGAGGGCGGGGCCGCCCGCTGCCTGCTGAAGACCGGGACCGCCGATCTCAACATCGTCGCGCCGCACTGGGGCTGTCCGGCGCTCGCCTACGGCCCGGGCGACGCCTCGCTCGACCATGCACCCGACGAGCGGATAGAATGCGACGAGGTCCTGCGCTCGGTGCGCATCCTGAGCGCGGCCCTGCCCGGCATCCTCGCGGACTGCCGCTGAGATCGCGGCGGTGCGAGCGATTCCCCCCCCGCCCGGCCGAGGGAGAAGCACGATGATGCCGCCCCGTTGCGAGGTCTGCGATCTGGCCTTCGACCCCGGACTGGGCGGTGACAGCGTCGCCTTCGCCGATCTGGAAGACCTGCCGGAGGGCATGACGGGGCAGCCCGAGGGCCTCGCCTGGTTCTGCCGGCGTCATCTCGAGGCGGCCCGGTCCCTTCGCCACCTCGAGCTCGCCGATGCCTGTCGGCGCCTACGCGCCGGGAGCGGCGGCGAGTCCTGATTTCTCCGCGGCGGAGAGCCCGACCCGCGGAGAATCACCCGGCGATCTCGGGCTTGCCGCGTGCAAACCCCCGCTCCAGGCGGGATACTGGCCTCCGGTCGGCGGCATGACGCTTGCACTCCGAGCGCGACCGATCGAGAACGAAGATCCCAGGAGGCCGAGGAGAGACCATGTCGGACGAGCAAAACGAAGCGGCGCGATCGAATCAGCCACCGGCGCCGGGCTGCGGCGGGGGCGCGGACCCGGAGGCGGACGAGCGCCTGATGCGATCGCTCCCGGAGGGGCATGTCATCCGGGTCCTCATGGAGGAGCACGTCCTCATCCGCGCGACCCTCGACCGCCTGGAACGGCTCGGTCGTCGCCTGGGCGAGGCCGGCGACGACCGCGACCTCGTCCTCGGCGAGCTGCGCGCCATCGGCGCCAAGCTCGTCGCCTCTGAGCCGCACCACCAGCGGGAAGAGCGCGTCCTCTTCCCCCGGCTCTTCGATCGCGGGCTGATCGGACCGCCCACGGTGATGAACGAGGAGCACGTCGAGATCCGTCTCCTGAAGCACCGGATCGAGGACGAGGCGCAGCAGGCCATCGGTCGTCCCGAGGCCGACTGCCGGCCTCTCGAGGAGGCGGCGCGGTCTCTCGTCGCGATCCTCCGGGCGCACA
>JBFIHP010000154.1:0-6962 GCA_041601735.1 Planctomycetota bacterium
CCACGCCGTACTCCTCGAGCACGTCCACGCAGGGCTTGATGGTGTCGAAATCGGACTCGCTGCCCATCATGATCAGGACGCGGGGATCGCTCATCTCGTCATCTCCTTCTCGATCGTTCTTCTCGTGTTCCTTCGTCCGGCGACGACCCGTTCGTCGCCTCTCGGGATTCCATGCACGCGGAGCCCCGTCTCGTTCGTGGTCTCGGGAGCCCTTCTTCAGACGCTGAGCTTGCGTCCGGTCAGGAGCTCGTAGATCTCGAGGTAGCGCCCGGCCGCCAGGTCGAGGATCTCCGCGGGAACCGCCGGCGGCGGTGAGGCCTTGTCCCAACCCGAGGTCTCGAGCCAGTCGCGGACGACCTGCTTGTCGAAGCTGGGCGGGTCCTGGCCGGGGGGCGTCGCCTTCATCTCGGCGGTCTTCCAGAACCGTGAGGAATCCGGCGTGAAGGCCTCGTCGATGAGGATCATCTCGTCGTTCGCCACGCCCCACTCGAGCTTGGTGTCGCAGATCGTGATGCCCCGCTCGGCCGCGTGGTCGCGGACGATCCGGAAGGCCTCGAGGGTCTTCTCCCGGAGCGGCACCGCCCAGCGCTCGCCGACGATCCGGGCGAAGGTCGCCTCGTCGATGTTCTCGTCGTGCAGGCCGACGTCGGCCTTGGTGGAGGGCGTGAAGATGGGCGGATCGATGCGCGCGCCCTTCGTGAGGCCGGCGGGCAGCTTCACGCCGCAGACGGCGCCGGTCCGCTGGTAGTCCTTCCAGCCGGACCCCACCAGGTAGCCGCGCACGATGCACTCGGCGTCGAAGGGCTTGGCCTTCGTGCAGAGCATCGAGCGGCCCCGCAGGACGTCGGCGTGACGGCGCACCGCGTCCGGCATCTCATCGACGTCGCCCGTGACCAGGTGATTCGGCGTGAGGTCGGCGAGCCGATCGAACCAGAACATCGAGATCTGCGTGAGGACCATGCCCTTGTAGGGGATGGGCGTCTGCAGGACGTGGTCGAAGGCCGAGATGCGGTCCGTGGCCACGATGAGCAGGTGCTCGCCGAGGTCGTAGATGTCACGAACCTTGCCGCGGGCCTTGAGCTTCAGACCTTCCAGTTCGGTCCGGGCGACGACGGGGACGTCCATGATCGGCTCCTTCTCGCTGAGGGGGACGGTGCCGATCTTTTAGCATCGCCGTCCGACCCCGAAAACGTCGGAGGCGTCGAATGCCGGGATTCCGCGAGAAGGAGGGCTCAGAAGCCGCGGTCGGTCCTGCGCCGGGCGACGTACTTGCGGACCGATTCGATGTGCCGGCCGAAGATCTCGATGAACTCGATCCCGATCTCGAAGGTCCCGTTGAGGGCCCGGCCGACGTGGACCACCTTGCCGGTGGCCTCGATCACGTCCTCGTCCACGGCGAGGCTGAAGCGGAAGCGCTCGCCCAGGGGCATCGGATGCGTGGCCTGGACCTTGATCCCGAACTCGTTGATGTCGAGCGTGACGCCCAGTCCCAGGGTCCGATTCGGATCGGTCTCGCCCACGTCCGTGTGGATGACGAGATGACCGGAGTCGAGCCTTTCGGCGACGCGGCGATTGTCGGGAATCTTGTCTTCCATGGTCGGCCCCCATCTGGTCGCGCAGGATCGATCTCGACATGAGACGGCACCGACGCTCATCTCATTATCGGCAAGAGACTTAAAGCCCTTGAGCCTCCTTGCGAACCGGGCCGAAGGACGGCGCGGCCCGGCCTTCGGGCCGTCGCCCGCCTTTGCTACGATCCCGACGAGTTTCCCTAGGTTTTCTGACGCAAGGACTTAGACCCATCATGGCGGTCCGCACCTACGCACTCGTCCTCGCCCTGGTCTTCGCCGCTGGTCCCTTCTCGGCCGCCCAGGAGCGGGACGATCCGCTCATCAGGGAATTCGAGCGCTTCGTCGCCGCCTCCGGCGGCCAGAAGAAGCTGCTCGAGGACGCGGAGTACCAGCGGTCCCGCGCCGGCTGGGACGAGGCCGGCCGGATCATCAAGGAGGCGATCGAGGAACAGGACCGGGCTCTCGCCGGCTCGCAGTCGGACATCGATCGCGTGATGACCCTCTACGCCAGCCGCGCCGCCTCCCGCGGCAAGCCGGTCGATCACTACCTGCAGGGCCGCATGCTCGGCCTCAGGGGTCACCTCGAGGATGCCTATCACGCCTTCAGCATGGCCCTGCAGCAGGACCGCTTCTTCTTCTGGGCCTGGGACGGGCTCGGCGTCTACCACACGAACAAGGAGAACTGGGCCGAGGCCCAGGCCAAGTTCGAGCGGGTGATCCAGCTCAACCGGAACTACCTGAAGTCGGCCTTCGGACGGGCGCAATGCCTCTTCCGCGCCGGCGAACTCCAGGGCGCGTCGCTCCAGCTGCGCGAGATCCTCGATCATCCCTCGGCCCGCGACGATCCGCAGATCATCCGCCAGACCCGCCTTCTGCTCGCCGAGGCCTTCCGGACGTCCAAGGACTACGACGCGGCGATCCGCGAGCTCACGATCCTCGAGAAGGAGGGCATGAAGGACATCCGGCTCCACGCCATGCGCGCCTGGTGCGCGAAGCAGCTCGAGCGCTGGAAGGATGCCATCGCGGACTACGACGCCATTCTCCGGCTCGACGGCAGCGAGTACCGCTATCTCGTGCAGAAGGCCGATTGTCTGCTGCGGCTCGGGCGCAACGCCGACGCCATCGAGGCCTTCGGCGCCTACCTCAAGGCGGCCGCCGGCACCCTCGACCCGAAGGAAGATGAGGCCATCCGCAAGACCATCGACGAACTGCGCGCCCGGCCCGCGATCGAGAACCCGAAGCAGAAGCCGCTGAACCTCCAGGACCTCTGCAACACCGCTCTCAACTCGCCCCACGCCGAGAAGCGGCGCGAGGCGATCATGACGCTCTCGCGGCACCCGCCGACCTACGATCCCGCGGAACCGGTCTTCAACCTGCTGCGCCAGACCTTCGCCAAGGCCCTCGCCGACAAGGATCCCATGGTGCAGGCCAAGGCGCTCCAGCAGATGAACGAGCGCTTCTGGGATCCGGTGCGCCTCCTCAACGTGACCAAGATGCTCGCCCGTCAACCCTACGGGAAGGATCCGATCGTCCGCGGCATGGCCTGCTACCAGCTGCAGAACTACGACCCGAAGACGGCCATACCGGTCCTGATCCTGGCGATGAAGGAGGAGACGGACATGTACGTCTTCCGCCGCATCCACGACTCCTTGAACTCGATGACCCTCGCCTGGATCGATCGCATCCTGCCGGACGACCTCGAGCTTCGCGACGTGAGCGACATCCGCGGCAAGTGGATCGCCTGGTACCGCAAGAACCGCGACGTCTACCGTCGCAACGAGCCCGACGGCTTCAACCTCGACAACTAGGACTCTAAATGAGCGACGGTGACACCATTCTCGTGGTCGGCGGGGCCGGCTACATCGGCAGCCACTGCCTGCACGAGCTGCGCAAGCGCGGCTTCAAGACCCTCTGCTACGACAACCTCAGCGAGGGTCACCGGGCGGCCTGCGGCGACACGCCGCTGATCGTCGGCAGCCTGAACGAGGAGGAGAAGCTGGACCGGCTCTTCGCCGAGCACCGGGTTCGCGCGGTCTTCCACTTCGCGGCGAACTGCTACGTCGGCGAATCGGTCGAGGACCCGGAGAAGTACTACTTCAACAACGTGGCCTCGACGCTCGTGCTGCTCCGCGCGATGCGCAAGGCGAACGTGAAGCGCTTCATCTTCTCGTCCACCGCCGCGACCTTCGGCAATCCGGTGCGCGAGACCATCGACGAGAGCCATCCCCAGGACCCGATCAATCCCTACGGCCGCACCAAGCTGATGATCGAGCAGATCCTGCACGATTACGGCCCGGCCTACGGCTTCTCCTACTGCATCCTGCGTTACTTCAACGCGGCGGGAGCGGTCGAGGGCGGCACCATCGGCGAGGACCACGAGCCGGAGACGCACCTGATCCCGCTGGTGCTGAAGGCCGCGCTCGGCCAGCGTCCCGACATCAAGATGTTCGGCGACGACTACGACACGCCGGACGGCACCTGCGTCCGCGACTACATCCACATCCTCGACCTCGCCGACGCCCACATCCGCGGGCTCGAGTACCTCGAGAAGGGCGGCGCGAGCACGGCCTTCAACCTCGGCAACGGCTCGGGCTACTCCGTGCGTGAGGTGATCGACGCCGTCGAGCGCGTGACCGGGCATCCGGTCAAGCGCGTGGCGGCGCCCCGGCGCCCCGGCGACCCGGCCGTCCTCGTCGCCGATTACAAGAAGGCGAAGGAGATCCTCGGCTGGAAGCCGCGCTTCGGCGATCTGGACACCATCGTGCGGACGGCCTGGGAATGGACCTCGAAGCACCCCGAGGGTTACGGCGACCGTTAGGACCGCGATCGGAGCATCATGGCGACCGGACAGCGACAGATCGGATTCTCCCGCGGCCTGCTTCCGAGGCTGCTTCTCGTCCTCGCGCTGATCGTCCAGGCCGCGGGCTGCGGCGGCGAGGCCGCCATCCCCGAGGTTCGGGGCGATCCGGGCGCCGTCACCGCGCGCGTCATCCCACCGGCCCTGCCCTCCGGCGAGGTGGAACGCTTCGTCGGACGCGCTGCCACCGTGCTCGAGCGTCTCGGTCGCAGGGCCCGGGTCTCCGTGCTGGTGGCCGACCTCGACACCGGCGACGTCCTCTTCGAGCGCGATCCCGACGTCGCCCTGGTTCCCGCCTCCAACATGAAGGTGCTCACCGGCGCCGCCTTCGTCGCGAGCCTCGGAGTCGATCACCGGCTTTCGACGCGCTTCTACGCGGACGGCGAGATCGACGGCGAGGGGCGCCTGAAGGGAGACCTCATCGTCGTGGGCGGCGGCGACCCCAGCATCACCGGCGCGCTCTTCGACGATGATCCGATGCGGGCGATCGACGTCGTGGCCGAGAGTCTCGCGGCCCGCGGCCTCCGGGCGATCGAGGGCCGACTCCTCGCGGACGGTCGGCTCTTCAGCGGTCCGGTCACCGGACCGGATTGGCCGAAGGACGGGCCGGAGAGCCGCTACATGGCCGAGGTCTCGGCGCTCGTCTACAACGACAACCGCACCTTCATCGAATGCCGCGTCGAGAATGCCCGGCCGCGGCTCAGGGCCTGGCCCGACATCGGCTACATCGAGATCGACGATCGGCTGCGAATCGACCGCAGCCAGAACATCGTCGTCAGCCGGGGGGCGGACGACAATCGCTTCACCGTGACGGGGCGGATCAAGCCGACCTCGTTCTACGATGCCGACGTCAGCATCCACGACGGCGACCTCTACTACCTGACCGCTCTCGCCCGGGCCCTCGAGACCCACGGCGTCGAGGTCGGTGGGATCGGACGCGTGGCTGCCGACCGTGTGCTGCCCGAGGGCAAGCCCATGCTCGACTTCGTGGCGCGGGCCGAGCGCAGTCTCGTCACGATGCTCACCACGAGCCAGAATCTCTACGCCGAGATCTTCTTCCGCCTGCTCGGGGCCAGGCTCGCGGGGGAGGGCAGCTTCCAGGGCGGCTCTCTCGCCATGGAGCGCTGGTTGGCCGAACGCGGCATCCTCGAGGCCGGCACCGTCGTGGCCGACGGCAGCGGCCTGTCGCGCGCCAATCGCCTCTCGGCCCGCCAGCTCGTCGTGGTGCTGGACGCGATGCACCGCGATCCCCGGGCGCGGGAATTCCGCGAGGCCCTCGCCCAGCCCGGGCAGGAGGGGACTCTCGCGAACCGGATGCAGGAGCTGGAGGGCCGGCTATTCGCCAAGACGGGCACCCTGAACGGAGTCAGCGCGCTGTCCGGCTACATCGAGATCGACGAGGGGCGCTGGGCGGCCTTCGCGATCCTCTGTAACGACTGCGTCGTGTCTCGCGCGCGCGCGATCCAGAACGAGATCTGCCGCGCCCTGGCCGAAGTCCGGCCGTGAGCGGCCCCGGGCTCTTCGATTCCCCCGACGACGATCACCACGGCGACCTCGAACCGACCGTGTCGGGGGCACCGCTCGCGGAGCGGATGCGACCGCGTGACTTCGACGAGATCGTGGGCCAGGACGAGCTCGTGGCCAAGGGCAGCCTCCTGCGCGATCTCGTGACCGAGGACCGCGTGCCCTCGATGATCCTCTGGGGGCCGCCGGGGACCGGCAAGACGACGATCGCTCGCGTGATCGCGAGGCGCAGCGGTCTCGCCTTCGTCGCCTTCAGCGCGGTGCTCTCCGGCGTGAAGGAGGTGCGGGCCGTCGTCGCCGAGGCGGCGCAGCGCCGCCGCGTGGAGGGGCGCGGCACGATCCTCTTCGTCGACGAGATCCATCGCTTCAACAAGGGCCAGCAGGACGCCTTCCTGCCCCACGTCGAGAGCGGCACGATCGTGCTCATCGGCGCCACGACCGAGAATCCCTCCTTTGCGCTCAACCCGGCGCTGCTGTCGCGGTGCCAGCTCTTCACGCTGAGGTCCCACGACCGCGCCGGAATCCGGGCCCTCGTCGATCGCGCGCTCGAAGAGCCCGGGCGCTGGGAGCTGCCCGAGGGCATCGAGGTCGATGAGGCCGCGCGCGAGGCCCTCGTCGATCGCGCCGGCCAGGACGCACGGAGCTGCCTCAACGCTCTCGAGGCCCTGCTCCTGCGCGAGAAGGGGCGGGGAGCGCTCGGCCGCGGGCGCATCGAGGCTGCCGAGATCGAAGACGCCCTGAAGGGCGGCAAGCTCCGCTACGACCGCTCGGGCGAGGATCACTTCAACGTCATGAGCGCCTTCCACAAGTCGATGCGGGGTGGCGATCCGCAGGCGGCCCTCTACTGGATGACCCGGATGCTGGTCTCGGGCGAGGATCCGCTCTGGGTCGCCCGGCGGATCGTTCGCTTCGCGAGCGAGGACGTCGGTCTCGCCGATCCCGAGGCCCTGAAGATCGCGATCGCCGCGCGCGAGAGTTTCCGCCAGCTCGGGTCGCCGGAGGGTGAGCTC
>JBFIHP010000155.1:0-6936 GCA_041601735.1 Planctomycetota bacterium
CTACACGAACGCCCTGCGCGCGGTCGTGGCCGACGAGGGGGTCGATGCACTCATCGTGATGTTCGTCTCGCCCATCATGATCGACGCCGCGGCCGTCGCGCGCGCGATCGTCGCGGAGACGGAGGGGAAGGGCAAGCCGCTCGTGGCCTGCATCATGGGACGGGTCGGCGGCGACGAGGCGATCCGCATCCTGAAGGAGGCCGGCATCCCGAGCTTCCGTTTCCCCGAGGAGGCGGCGCAGACCCTGGCCGGCCTCATGCGCTATCGCGACCTGAGCGAGCGAGAGCGGGGGAAGAAGAAGCACTTCGATGTCGCCGTCGATCGCGCGAGGCGCATCGTCAACCGCAAGCAGCGGGCGGGCGGCGGCTGGCTCGATTCGGCCGAGGTCCGGGAGATTCTGGGCATCTACGGCATTCCGATGGTCGAATCTCGGATGGCTGCCGATCCCCAGAACGCGGCCGCGGCCGCCCATTCGATCGGGTATCCGGTCGTGCTCAAGGCGGAGTCGGCGACCCTCGTTCACAAGTCGGATCAAGGCGGCGTCGTCGTCGGCCTGCATGACGCCGACGAGGTGCTCAGCGCGGCGCGCGACATGAAGAACCGCCTCGGCAAGAAGCACAAGGACCTGAGCTTCCAGGTCCAGGCGATGGCCCGCGGGCATCGCGAACTCCTGCTGGGCATGACTCGCGATCCGGGCTTCGGTCCGCAGATCGTGGTCGGCTTCGGCGGCGTCGAGGTCGAGATCTGGAAGAACGTCTGCATGCGGGCGGCGCCCTTGCTCAGCGAGGAACCCTACCGGATGATGGACAGCCTCCACGGCGCGCCGCTGCTCGACGGATTCCGCGGCGAGCCGGGCATCGACAAGGATCTGGTCGCGGACTGCCTGCTTCGCCTGTCTCAGATGGCCGAGGACCTGCCGCAGCTGGCCGAGCTCGACCTGAATCCCTTCATCGTGGGCGCTCCCGGCGCGGCGAGTGCGACCGTGGACGCGCGGATCAGCGTCCTCGGCAAGTAGGCAGGGTCTTCGATCGACGGCGAGAAGAAGATGAAGGTCGTGACCTGGAACATCCGCAAATGCAAGGGCGGTTACCGGGGCGCGGTCCACCCCGAGGCCCTCGCGGAGTCACTCGCCGCCTGCCGGCCCGATCTCGTCCTCTGTCAGGAGGTCTTCCACGACGCCCGTGACGCCGGTCACGCGCAGTCCGAGATGATCGCCGGCGGCCTCGACATGGCGCGGGTGTACGGGCCGAACGCAATCTACAGCCGCGGTCACCACGGCAACGCCACCATGACGCCGCACGAGATCCTGGAGTCCTGCAACCGCGATCTCTCCACCAACCCGATCGAGCGCCGCGGCGTCCTTCACGCCGAGGTGGCGATGAACGGCCGATCGGTCCATGTCTTCAACACCCACCTCGGGCTGAATCGCGGTCAGCGCCGCAAGCAGGTCGAGGCGATCGCGGCCTTCATCAACGAGATCTGTCTGGACGGCACGCCCGTCATCCTGGCCGGCGACTTCAATGACTGGACCGGGCGGCTCGACCCCTACGTCCGGGCCCTGACGGGCTTCGAATCGGCGATCCTGCAGATGAAGCGCAATCATCGTCGGAGCTGGCCCAGCCCGCGGCCGGTCTTCGCCCTCGACCGCATCTACTATCGCGGCCTGGAGCTGGACGAGGTTCACATCCATCGCGACCCGCCCTGGGACCAGCTCTCCGACCACCTGCCCCTCGAGGCGACCTTCCGCTTCGATTGAGGGCCGCATCCTTCGAGCCGCGGCTCAGTCTTCGCTCGCGCGGCGGGAGGGATGGAACTGCCGCCAGAGCCAGACGGCGATCGCGAGGGCGAGGAGGATGCCGGCGGTGATGCTCCAGCGCTCGACCCAGCCGACCAGCTCCTCGAAGTCGCGGCCGACGAGGTAGCCGATCAGGAAGAGCAGGAGCATCCAGACCAGGGCGCTCAGGCCGCCCAGGCCGATCACGAGTCGGCGCGGGGTCTTCTCCATGCCCGCGGCCACGAAGATCAGGGCGCGTACCGAGGGCATGAAGCGGTTGAGCATGAGCAGGGTCTTCGGGTGCCTGCGGTAGATCGGCAGCAGGCGATCGATGCCGCGGCCGATCCGCGCCCAGAGCCGGTGGCGCTCGCGCCAGCCCGCGTCGTGGGCGTGGACCCAGTTGCCGAAGGCGTGGTCGAGCGCCATGCCCGTGAGCGAACCGGCCACGGTCACGAGGATGACGAGCCAGGACGACCAGCCGCTCGAGCCGGCCAGCACCGCGCCGCTGACCACGACGACGTCGCCGGGGAAGGGCGGGAAGACGTACTCGACCAGGGCGCCGATGCCGAGCAGGAGATAGCCCCAGGCGCTCGGCTCGATCGAGATCAGGTATTCATGGATGTCCGGCAGCACGAGTCTCGATTCCGCTGCTTCCTACTTCGGTGCCAGGGACTCCGGCGCGAGCCGGCGCTTCGCCAGGGACGGGTCGTCAGAGCCGGAGAGCGGCGGCAGACCGTTCATCCAGCGCAGGACGTAGCCGCCGCCCGGGCCGCCGACGACGAGGCGGTGGGTTCCCGGGCGATCGAGTCTCACGCGCAGGAAGCGATGCCCGGTGGCGCCCTGGACGCCTTCGGGCATGGCCTCGAGGGGCAGGGCTTCGCCGTCCGGGTCCCGGACGACCAGCTCCGGATTACCGAGCACGAGGCAGACGATGCGCTCGACCGGGCCGGCGACGGTCTCCTCGTAGGTCACGGGCAGGGGGCCCGACGAGCCGACGAGGACCGCGCCGCGCAAGTCCTGGCCCGGGCCGATCGGAACCGGCCGGGTCGGGCGGTCCCAGCGAGACTGATCGAGGGTCAGGGTCGCCTTCAGGGTCAGCTTCTCCCCGGCGGGAACCTCGACGCGGTAGATGCCGTCGCCGCGACCCGGGGCGGCGATGCGGAGATCGACTTCTCCCGCGGGGCGCGTGACCACGAGGGAAGCCTCGGCTGCCGTCTCGCCGACGAAGACCCCGTCGATGAAGACGAAGGCGGGCGCCGGGTCGGAGTGCAGGGCGAGGGCGCCGAGCGCGCGTTCCATCGGCCGGGCGCGCTGGGCCTGCTCCTCGGGCTGCGGCTCCTTCGGGCCGCAGGCGACGAGGAGAAGGAGAAGTGACCCGAGCGAGGCGAAGCGCCGTGATCGCATCTCAGTGACCCTTCCAGAGCAGGGCATTGACGTGGTCGCCGTGGTCGCCCCTGGGCGTCAGCAGGTAGAGCCGCGTGTGACCGTTCGCATGGCGATAGCTCCGAGCATAGCCGTCGTCCTCGCGGTCCTCCGCGGCGAAGGCCGCCCGGAGGTCGGGGTCGTCGAGGAGACCCAGCGCCGCGTTGGTGGTGAGGTGGTAGGCCCTCTCAGCAACGAGGATCGCGACGAGATCGGCGAAGAGCCCCGGATCGAAGAGCTCCTCGTGGCGCCCGGTGCCGACGTGGATCAGGACCTCGGGCTGTCGCCGACAGGGCAGCAGGAAGTTGACGTTCATCCCGGCCTGGTGGGTGAGGTGGTCGGAGATCCCGTCGCCGTCGTAGTCGGGGAAGCCGCCGAGACGCGAGCTGATCTCGTCGATTCCGAGGCGGATGTCGGGATGGCGAGCGCGCCAGCGCTCGACGATCCTCCCGGTGAGTCCCATCGCCTCGATCGCGCCCCAGTTGTTGCTGCCGAGCCGGCGGCTCGCGCGCGAGGAGCCCGCGCGCGCTCCGGCCCCGGCGCCGTAGTAGAAACCGGGTCCCTCGCCGGCGAGCTGGAGGTATCCGGCCTCGGAGACGAGCGGCCTCCCGTCCTCCAGGAGGACGTAGACGGGAGGGCGGGGGTGCCGGACCCCGGTGACGGCCTCCGCTTCGGGGAGGGCTTCGCTCCCGAGGATCTCGAGGGTCTTGTAGCTCTGCGCCGTCGTCGCCCCGACGAGGAGGGTGACGAACGCGGCCGCGGTGAGGATCGCCTTCATGTCCGGGTCCCTTCGGTGGCTCGATCGCGGCGAGTCTAACAGCTCGCGGCGGTCCTTTCGCGGCGGTCGGAGGCCGGGCTCAGCGCGGCGGTATCGCTCATGTCTCCGGGCGGCGGAAGCCGATTCAGGACAAGGAGCTGGGAGCGCGCTTTCTTGAAGAGCCGGAGCGCCTCCGATATTCTTCCAATCGGCCCGAAAACGGCATCAAATCCCATTCTCCCCGGACCCGACCCCGTCGTCATGACCGAGCCCAACCGCGTTCTACATCCTACCCGTCTCGTCGTCTGCTGCCTCGTCGCCGGCATCCTCTTCGCCGTCGCGGACCTCGTGCTCGGACTCTTTCTCGCGAGCAGCGAAGACGGCCTCGGTCGCATCGCGCGGGTCGGCATCGTCCTGGCCGGGCACGGCGCCCTGGCCGGGCTCGCCCTCGCGGTCCTCGGCCTCGTCACGCGCATCCTCGGCCCGGTGTTCCGGCCGATCCCGCTGCCCATCGTCCGCGGGGCGCTCCTGGTCGCGACGATCCTGCTCGCGATCGGCTTCGTCTGGATCAACCGCGATACGCTGGAGGGGCCGCGCATCAAGTCGCATCGCTTCCACGGCATCGCCGTCATCGTCCTGAACGTGGGCGGTGTACTCGGTCTCGCCATCGCCGTACGCCTGGTCACGGCCTTCTACGGCCTCGCGAGTCGCGGCCGGGTTCTCGGGACCGTCCTCGCGCTCTTCGCCTTCGCGATCGCGGCGTCGGCGCAGGTCGCCGATGCGAAGGTGCTCGTCGGGCTCTACCCGATGATGCATGCCCAGCTCATCGCGATCGCGCTCCTCGGTTACGCCTGCGGGCTGGCCTTCCTCTTCGCCGCCGGCGGATCGACGGCCTCCTGGAAGGGGACTCTCGTCGCTCTCGGTCTCGCGGCCCTCGCCTTCGGCGGCGCCTGCGGGATTCGCAGCCTCGACACCTACCGCGCCGACGCCTCGGCCGTGGTGATCCGCGGGACGGGAACCCGGCAGATCTCGGCCTACACCGAAGACGTCTTCGCGCGCCTCGTGCCGATGCGTCGCGGTATCGCGACGCCCTCGATCTCCCTCGACGGGCTCGACGACGCGGCCGCCAACCAGGCGGCGAGCGACCTGCTCGACGAACTCCTGCCGGGTCGCGAGACCCTCAACGTCGTGCTCATCGCGAT
The DNA here is from genome assembly GCA_041601735.1 of Planctomycetota bacterium. Classification (GTDB taxonomy): domain Bacteria; phylum Planctomycetota; family DRQF01; genus JACKGY01. The sequence goes on from JBFIHP010000155.1 coordinate 5,156, forward strand.
GGACACGGTTCGCTTCGATCACGTCGGCTTCAACGGCTACGAGCGGCCGACCACGCCCAACGTCGATCGCCTCGCCGAGGACGGCTGGGTCTTCGAACGGGCCTACGCTCCCTATCCGACCAGCAACTACTCCTACTCCTCGGTCTTCAACGGGCTCCTCCCGCGCGCCACACCGGTCTACTCCATCGTGCAGAAGCTCGACTGGACCTTCCCGCCCGAGACCTCGATGATCGGCCTGGTCGCGAAGGACGGCCACCGGACGATCGGAGTCAACTCCTTCAACCGGGCCACGGCCGAGAAGGACGCCTGGTTCGGCACGCTCAAGGACGGCTTCCAGGTCTACAACCCGGAGCAGAGCGAGGCCGGATTCTCGGCGCCGGAGGTCACGGACTCGGCGCTCCGGGCCCTGGGGCGCGAGCGCGGCAAGGCCCCCTGGCTCCTCTGGGCCCACTACCTGGAGCCCCACGAGCCCTACATTCCCTGGCCTGAATTCGACTTCGGCCCGGGCATCAAGGACGCCTACGACGCGGAGATCGCCAAGACGGATTACGAGGTCGGGCGCCTGATCGAGGGCATCAAGGCCGCGGGCGAATACGACCGCACCGTCTTCATCGTCTTCTCGGACCACGGCGAGGAGTTCGAGGAGCACAACGCCAAGTTCCACAACAGCTCGGTCTACGAGCAGCAGATCCGCATCCCCTTCCTCATCCGCATCCCCGGCCTGAAGGGGCGTCGCATCGCCACGACCGTGAACATCGTCGACATCATGCCGACCGTGCTCGCCCTGCTGAAGATCGACGATTCGATGACGCGTCACGGCCGGAGTCTCCTGCCGATCATGCTCGATCCCGATCGGAACGAACCGGGGATCTCGCATGCCGAGTTCTTCCTGCTGCGCGGCGGCGTGACCGATCCGGTCCGGGCCGTCCACGAGGGCTCGAAGAAGCTCATCTGGCGCGTCCGCAAGAACATCTACGAGATGTACGACGTCGATGCCGATCCGCTCGAGCGCAAGAACCTCATCGGCGAGGACGACGAACTCGAGGGCCGCATGTTGGCCATCATGGCCGCGATGGACGCGAGGATCGACGCGACGCACGGGGCCACCGACGACGCCTCCGACGAACTCGCCTTCGCGCGCGAGCTCTCGGCGATCGTCGATCGGCTCGAGGACCCGATCCCCGCCAACCAGCGGCGGACCTGGGTCGAGTTCCAGAAGGCGGTCTACGACTACATGGGCGACCTCACGCCCCAGGCCCGCTACCAGCTGCCCGAGGGCGAACTCGGTCGCATCGCGAAGCGGCTCGAGCAGATGTGGGAGCTGGCGACCGACTCGAGTGCGAAGTCCCGGTTCCTGCGGATGATCATCGATTTCGGTCAGCCCGAGTCGGTGGAGTTCCTGCGCACGAGACTGCCCGACAGCGGCGGTCATGCGATGCACATCGCGCTGGCGCTCGCGCGTCTCGGTGACGAGACCGGTGTGCCGCTGCTCCTCGAGGCCCTGAAGGGCGGCCCGTCCTATCCGGACAACCAGGAGATCGCCTGCGCCCTGGTCAAGCTCGGTCGGCCCGAAGGCCTGCCCTGGATCACGCCCTCGTTGACCAGCCTGCGCTGGCCCCTCATCGGTCAGGCGCTCGACGCCCTGGTCGGCGTCCCCGATCGCGAGCAGGTCGGCTTCGGCCTCCGCGAGCTCGCGACCGAGGGCTTCTGGAAGCCGAAGCCGGTCCTGGCGCGACTCGCCACGGCCCTCGGGCCGTTGGCGGACGATCCGAATTGCCGGC
>JBFIHP010000156.1:0-6924 GCA_041601735.1 Planctomycetota bacterium
CGCGCGGTGATGAGGCCGCCGTCGACGCCCGAGACCCGGCAGGCCGGCACGCCGGCGCCGCGGAGGGCGGCGACGATGTCGGTGCCGAGCTGGCCGTTCAGGGACATCTTGCAGGCGTCGAGCGCGGCCCGGTCGGTGATCCTGCGGCCCTGGTGCATCTTCGGCTCGAGCCCGAGACGTCGGCTGAGCTCCGAGGTCTGCGGACCGCCGCCGTGGGCGAGGACCACCCGGATGCCGAGCTCGCGCAGGAGCGCGACCTGGCCGACCAGGGCCTCGAGCGCCTCCTGGCTGCCGAAGAGCTCGCCGCCGGCCTTGACCACGAAGACCTTGTCGCGAAAGAGCCGTACGAAGGGGAGGGCCTCCTTGAGGCCCCAGGCGATGTTGGCGTGCTGGTGACGGAACATGGATTGTCTCTTCTCAACTCAGGGGTTTCAGGACGTGTTCCAGCACGGCCTTCTGAACGTGCAGGCGATTGTGGGCCTGACAGACGACGATGCTGCGATCGGAATCGAGGACCTCGTCCTTGACCACGACGTTGCGCCGAACCGGCAGGCAGTGCATGAAGCGGGCATCGACCGCCGTGGTCTCGAACCAGTCCTCGCCCACGCACCAGTGCTCGAGCCCGCGGCGCGCTTCGGCCTCGCGCTCGGGATCGTCGAGCAGCTCGGGTGCGCTCCAGGACTTGGCGTAGATCACCTGGGCGCCCTCGAGGGCCTCGTTGCGGTCGTGACTGACGCGCAGGCTGCCGCCGGAGGTCGCGGCCGCGGCGCGTGCGCGCTCGATCGTCTGTGCGGGCAGGACGTGGCTCTCGGGTGCGAGCAGGGTCACGTCCATGCCCCGGCGGCAGGCCATGTGCAGCGTGCCCGCAGGCACCGCGAGCGGCAGCGCGCGCGGATGCCAGGCCCAGGACAGGACGAAGCGGCCGCCCTCGCGCGGGATCTGGAGGTCGTCGAGGGTCTTCCAGTCGGCGAGCGACTGACAGGGGTGGGCCGCGGCCGACTCGAGGTTGATGAGCGGCTTGGTGACCAGCTGCTTCACGGCGCCGAGCACCGGATCGGTCAGGGTCTCCTCGAGCGTGGCGCCGCCGGCGAAGCAGCGCATCGCCACCGCGTCGGCATAACCCTCGAGGACGGGCAGGGCCTCCTTCATGTGTTCGGCGGCCTCGCCGTTCATGACCACGCCGTCGCGCCACTCGAGGTTCCAGATGCCGCGGCCGGGCTGCAGCACGACGCTCGAGCCGCCGAGCTGCGCGATGCCGCTCTGCATCGACACGAGCGTCCGCAGCGAGGGGTCCATGAACAGCAGCGCCACGACCTTGCCGGCCAGGGTGCGCGCGATGGGGTTGTCCTCGAGGATGCGGGCGCGATCGAGCAGGGTCTCCAGCTCGAGCTCGTCCAGGTCGTCGAGGTGCAGGAAGTCTCTCATGAGCCGATCTCCCTCAGGGCTCCGGCCAGACGATCGACGTCGGCCTCGGTGATGACGTAGGGCGGAGTCAGCCGGACGACCTCGGGATCGTCCGAGGTGCCGACCAGGATGCCGCGTTCGAGCAGGGCGTCGCGCAGGGCTCGCGCGCCGCCCGGAGTCCGCAGGCCGAGCAGGAGGCCGCGGCCCTGGATGGCGGTCACGGGGCCGGTGAGGCAGCTCGCGCGGAGGCGCTCCGAAAGCGCGGGGACGCGCGCCAGCAGGCCACCCTCGAGCTCGGCGAGGATGCGGCTGATCGCGCGACAGGCGAGCGGTGCGCCGCCGAAGGTGGTGCCGAGATCGCCGACCTTCAGACCCGCCGCGATCTCGTCCGAGGTCAGAAGCGCTCCGACCGGGAAGCCGCCGCCGAGCCCCTTGGCCAGGGTCGCCATGTCCGGGAGGATCTCGGCCTCCTCGAAGGCGAACCTGCGGCCGCTGCGTCCGAGACCGCACTGGATCTCGTCGGCGATCAGCAGGGCGCCGACCTTCTCGGTCGTCGTCCGCGCCGCGCGCAGGAAGCCGGGCGCGAGGTCGCGGGCGCCGGCGATACCCTGGATCGGCTCGAGGATGACCGCCGCCGTGTCGCCGTCGACCGCGGCCTCGAGGGCCGCGACGTCGCCGACCGGGACGAAGGCGACCTCGAAGGGGCGCTGCGGGAAGCCGTACCAGCCCTTGCGCGAGCTCCAGGTGCAGGCGCTGGCCGCCGCGCTCCGACCGTGGAAGCCGCCTTCGACGGCGACGATCGTGCCGCGCTTCTCGCCCCGGCGCTCGTGATGGAGGAAGGCCGCGCGCAGCGCGTTCTCGTTCGCCTCCGCGCCGCTGTTCACCAGGAAGACGCGGCCGAGGCCCTCGGGTGCGAAGGCGCGCAGGGCGCCGAGGGCCTCGTCGCGCTCGGCGGAGTGCACGAGGCTGGTCTGGAAGCGCAGGCGCCCGGCCTGCGCGGCGAGGTCGCGGACGAGTTCGGCGTCGGAATGGCTGCCGAGGACGACGGCGTGACCGGCGTAGAAGTCGAGCAACCTGCGGCCGTCGTCGAGCACGAGCTCCGCGCCCTCGGCGGCGACGACGCGCAGGTCGAGCCGGCCGTAGACGGGCAGTTCGATGTCGAGGGTGAGGCTCATCCCTAGCTCCAGGCCAGCGCGGGCTGGGAGAGCCCGTCGGTCGGTTCGAATCCCATGAGGTGGTTCATCCACTGCAGGGCGCCGCCGGCGGCCCCCTTCACCAGGTTGTCGATGACCACGGTGACCGCGAGGTCGCGCCCGCGCAGCGTGAGGCCCATGCGCGCCTCGTTGCCGCCGCGCACCTCGTTCAGGGCCGGGAGGCGGTCGAGGACGCTGACGAAGGGCGAGTGGCGGTAGAAGTCGCGGTAGATCTCGAGCACCTCGTCGAGCTCGAGGTCCTCGGCGAGGCGGGCGACCAGCGTCGCGTGGATGCCGCGCACGAAGGGGCCCGAGTGGGGCAGGAACAGGACCTCCGGCTCCTCGCCGGCGAGGCGACCGAGGAGCATGCGCATCTCGGCCTCGTGACGATGGGCGAGGTGGCCGTAGCCCTTCATGCTCGACGCGCGTCCGGGATGGTGCGTGCCCTCCGAGGGGCTCGCGCCGCTGCCGCTCGAGCCGGTGACGCAGCTCGCCACCAACCTGCCCTCGGCGAGCCGCGCGGCCGCGAGCGGGGCGAAGCCGAGGGTCACGGCCGTCGTGAAGCAGCCGGGCTGGGTCGCGAAGCGATCGTGGGGTTCGCCCGGGAGATCGGGGAGGCCGCAGTGGAAGCGGTCGAGGAGCGCCGGCGCCGGATGGGTCATGCCGTAGATCGCCTCGAAGCGCTCGACCTCGGCGAAGCGGAAGTCGGCGCCGACGTCGGCGATGAAGAGATCGCGCTTCGTACGCGCCACGAGGTCGAGGAGGAGGCTTGCGGAGGCGCCGTGGGGCAGGGCGCAGAAGAGCGCCAGCGGACCGCGACCCGATCCGACCGCGTCGAGTTCGATGCCGTCGAGGCCCCGGACCTCCATGCCGTCGTAGGCGATGGCGAGGTGCGGGTGGAGCTCGCCGAGATCGGCCTGCGGCGTCCGCGAGAAGGCGGCCTCCAGCGAGAGCCTGGAGTGGCCCACGAGCAGGCGCGCGATCTCGGCGCCGACGTAGCCGCCCGCGCCGACGAGGGCCGCATCGAGGTGTTCGGCGCCGCTCACGAGCGCTCCTCCGCGTCGCACTCGAGCACGCCGGCCGCGCCGAGGGTGTGGACGACCACGTCGGCGAAGCGATCGGGATGGACGAGCGCGTTCACCGCGGGCAGGCCGGTCATCTGCTCCAGGATCCTGTTGCCGGCGACGTTGTCGGTGGCCGGGCCGCTGAGCAGGTCGGGACGGAGTCCGTAGGCCTCCTCGAGGCGCTTCACGCCGCCCCAGGCCGCGACCGGATCGCTGGCGCAGAGGATCATGCACTTCAGCGCCTTCTGGAACACCGGATCGGCCAGGATGGCGTCGACGCCGTAGGTGCCGAGGAGGCCGTCGCCGAGCTCCATCACCACGACGTCGGGGCGACGCCGGGCGAGCCTCGCCAGCATGGCGCGGGCCAGTCCCGGCGCGTTCTTGGGCTGCGTCGTGACCACGCCGAAGTCGGTGAACACCAGGCTCTCGAAGGCGCCCGCGTCCTCCATCGCGAGGACGTCGCGACGGAGGCTGACGCCGGTGGCCTTCGCGGCGCTCACGCGGACGCGGCGGCGGACGAGTTCCTGGATGAGCGCCGTCGCCGCGCTGGTCTTGCCGGCGTCCATCGAGCTGCCGACCAGGGCCACGAGCGGCGGCAGACCCTCCAGGTCGGGCTCCTCGAGGGGCAGCGCCGCCTGCTGGATGCTGGCGGGGACGCCGATGCGCTCGCCGAGGTAGGGGAAGCTCAGGACCTGACCCAGGACCTCGCATTCGAAGGGCCGGCCGATCTTCGGGTTGCCGTCCTCGTAGATGCCGATCACGCCGCCGAGGTTGAGGATGTTGACCACGTCGCCGACGGCGAGCTTCTCGGGCAGGCGCCCGGCGAAGCCCTTCAGGGCGTTGCGGTGTCCCAGCGCGCCGGCGACGACGTCGCCGGGGTTGAGCTTGCAGAAGCGTCCCGTGGTCAGCTCGAGCTGATCGTAGGTGGACTTCGAGGTCATGACGCGCACCGCGATGACGTCGCCCTCCCGGCAGGGGAACTCCGAACTCAGCCGCGCCTCGCGCTGGAGGCGGCAGCTCGCGGTGACCGAGGCGATCTTGTCGAGGACGATCGGCTTCATGACTTCGCTCCGAGCCGGGCGTGGAGGATGGTGGGGAGGCCGACGAGCCGCGAGAAGCCCCGCGCCTCGGCGCCGCTCCACTCGCCCGCGGACTCGCCGTAGACCGAGCGACTGGCGACCATGAGCGACCAGGGCGAGCTCAGCCCGGTCACCATGAGGTGGCCCGGGCGCAGCTCGACGGTCACCTCGCCGGTCACGCGCTCCTGGCTCGAGCGGAACAGGGCCTCGATGTCGCGGCAGGCCGGGTCGGCATGGCGACCGCCGTGGACCAGTTCGCCGTAGGTCTCGGCGAGCATCTCCTTCGCCCGGAGCTGCGCGCCGGTGAGCACCAGCTTCTCGAGTTCGCGGTGCGCGGCGAGGATCAGCGTCGCGGCCGGCGCCTCGAAGGCCACGCGGCCCTTCGTGCCGAGGATGGTCTCGCCGAGGTGGATGCCGCGCCCGAGGCCGTAGGAGGCGGCGATCGCGTCGATCCGCTCGATGAGCGCTGTGGGCGGAGCCGTCTCGCCGTCGAGGCTCGCGACGATGCCGCCGGCGAAGCCGATACGGCAGGTCCCGCTGCGATCGAGGTCGTCGAAGGCGCCGCGGGTGCGGACCCAGGCCTCCTCGGGGATCGAGCCCTCGCTGCCGAGGGTCTCGCGGCCGCCGATGGTGACGCCCCAGAGGCCGGAGTTGATCGAGTAGAGCCCGCCGCCCGCCGGCAGGGGCAGGCCGCGCCGCTCGAGGGCGGCGATCTGGTCCTCGCGCTGCGGGCCCTGGTCGCGGACCGGTGCGATGATCTCGAGGCCCGGCGCGGCCGCCGCGAGGGCGATCTCGAAGCGCACCTGGTCGTTGCCGGCCGCGGTGCAGCCGTGGGCGACCGCGCCGGCGCCGATCTCGGCGGCGACCTCCGCCGAGATGCGCGCCTGGAGGCTGCGCTCGCTGCCGACGCAGAGGGGATAGACGCCGCCCTTCCGGACGTTGCCCATGACGAGATAGCGGACGATCTCGTCGTGGTAGAGCTCGCGGGCATCGACGTGGCGATGCTCACGGGCGCCGAGCGCCCGGCTCTTCGCCGCCAGGGCCTCGCGTTCGTCGAGGCTGATGCCGCCGACGTCCACGGTGACGGTGACGACGTCGAGGTTGCGCTCGACGAGCTCGAGGACGCACCAGCAGGTGTCCAGTCCGCCCGAGAAGGCGAGGACGACGGTTCGGGTCATGATCGGGCCTCGGTGAGGGTCTGTTGCAGAAGCCGCAGGACCCGCGCCTGATCGCGGCTCGAATCCACGGCGATGAAGATGGTGTCGTCGCCGGCGATGGTGCCGACGACCTCGGGCAGGGCCGCCCGATCGAGGGTGAGGGCCGCGCGCGAGGCGGAGCCCACCTCGGTCTGGCAGACGACCAGGTTGCTGCCGGCGGTCCGCGCGGAGCGCAAGAGCGGCCGGATGCCGTCCAGGGCCGCGGCTCCCAGGGCCCCGCCCTCGGGGAGCCGGTAGCGCCCCTTCTGCTTGATCACCCCGAGCTGCCGGAGGTCGCGGGAGACCCCCGATTGGGTCGCACGAAGGCCCCGGGCCTCGAGCCGGGCGACCAGGTCGTCCTGGTTCGTCACCGTCTCGCGGCGGAGGATCTCGCGGATCGCCTCGTGACGGGCGTCGCGGTCTTCGGGGCGTGCGGGCATCTCGAGGCTTCTTCTTCCGGCTTCCTTCCCGACGGGGAAGCATGAAAATGCCAATCATGAGCATGAATATCAACGCCCGAGCCCGCTATTTGTCCGCCTCGGAGCGAAAAAGACCGCGAGAGCCGCGCGGGTCGGCCGAAAGAGCGGGCCGCGCCGGAAATGCGACGCGGCCGATGTTATGCGCATGAAATGAGCAGGCTGGCTCCTGCCTGCGTCCTCGAGTCGTCTCCGGCTCTCGGCGGCACTCGAGTTCCGGCCTCAGGTGCGGTCGAGAATGTGGTCTGCCGTCGCGCGGTCATACGGTGCCAGGCACCTTCCGCCGGGGCGCGGCCCGGATCTGCCGCCCGGACGGTCCAGGGGGCGCCCCGGCAGAAGGTTCCAGGCACCCTACGACCGCCCGTCAGGCCGTCGGCGAGCACCTGAAGCCTTCGCGCGGTCATACGGTGCCAGGCACCTTCCGCCGGGGCGCGGCACGGATCTGCCGCCCGGACGGTCCAGGGGGCGCCCCGGCAGAAGGTTCCAGGCACCCTACGACCGCCCGTCAGGCC
>JBFIHP010000157.1:0-6906 GCA_041601735.1 Planctomycetota bacterium
ATCACCGGGTCGTCTTCCTCGACGAGATCCAGAGCGTGAGCAGCGCCGATCGCGTCGTCCTCGGCGCCTACGTCAAGAACGCCGGCATCTCCGGCGCCGCCGGTCTCGACATCCTGTGGAAGAATCGCGACGGCCGCGTGATCGGCGTCTCCAGCCTGAACGCTCCGGAGGGGCTCGGGGCCTGGACGAAGATCGAGGGCGTCTTCCGACCGCCCTTCGGCACGGATCGCGCCGCGATCGCCGTCGCCTATCACGACGCGAGCGGGAAGCTGGAACTCGACGACGTCTACGCCGTCCGGAACCGCCAGAGTGACGAGGACCTGAACGTCGGGGCGCACGGCCTGCTCCTCGATCGCTCGGGGTCGCTCGCCATCTCGCAGGTGGGCAGCGAGGTCTTCGATCAGGGCGGCTTCTGGCTCGCGCGCGAGCCGCAGCCGGTCTTTCTCGACCGGCTCTTCGCCGCCGAGAGCGCCTCGGCCGAAGGCGGCGTCGTCGCGCTCGAGGGCGTCTTCAGCGCGGGGCCGGGCATCGGCGAGGGCGAGGCCGCCTTCGGCCTGCGCACCGCCGAGAACGGCGTGGTCTGGACCGGCACCTGCTCGGTCGAGGGCGACATCCGTTGCGGCCTGCGGGTCTCGCTCGACGACGGCCTGGTGACCGTCGGCGCCGACGGCGCCCGTCGCCACGCCCAGGCCTTCAAGCGCGACGCCGTCGGCCAGATCGTGATCGCGAGCGGTACCAGGGCTCTTCGGCTGAGCTTCGCTCAGCCGACCTCGGTCGAGCTCGTGCAGGGTCGCGACAGCGCGGTCCTCCTCCTCCCGCTCGTCGCCGCGGAGGGCGGTCGCGGTTTCTCGATTCCGATCCAGCTCGACTTCTCGGCCGAGACCAACGAGGCCAACGAGCTGATGGAGGCCGCGCGCAACGCCGACTCGGGCCGCCGCAGCTACGGCGAGGCCATGGCGCTCTACGAGGAGCTCCTGAACCGCTTCTCCTTCCGCAAGGACCTGAGCGACCGAGCGGCCGAGCGCATCTCGGCGCTCTCGACCAGGGCGGAGACGGAGCTGGTTCGCCTCGAGAAGGAGACGGAGGACGTCATCTTCTTCCGCACCTTCATCGCCGATCACGACCGTCTCGCGGCCGAGATCGAGCGCGGCCGGGTCGCCTACGCGGGCTCGTCCTACGAGGCGCGCTACCAGACGATTCTGGACCGCCTGAACGAGGCCTACGCCGCCGCCCGGATCGAGCGGCGTCTGGCCGAGGCCGCGGTGCAGCTCGCCCGCGGTCGTGACCTGATGACCCCCGGCAACTCGGCTCCGGTGCTCGCTCGCGGCTTCTTCGAGAGCGTCATCCTGCTGGCGCCCGAGAGCGAGCTGGCCGAGGAGGCCCGTGGGGAACTGAAGAAGATCGAGGCCATCCTGGGCCGCAAGTGAGGAACTGATCATGGCGATCCACACCGGGATCGATCCCGGAACATGCAGCATCAAGGTGGTCCAGGGCCAGATGAAGGGGCCGCTCTTCCAGCCGACCCGGGTCGCGGAGATTCCCGTCGATCCCTCCGGTGACGTCGAGAGCGAGATCCTGACCCTGCTCCAGGCCGACGTCCCCGCCCTCAAGCTGAAGCCCGGCAAGGTGCGGGCCGGAGTCACCGGGCGCGATCTGATGATCCGTTACACGACCGTGCCTCCCGTGCCGGTCTGGCGTCTGCGGATGCTGATGGACTTCGAGGTGGAGGACATGTCGTCCTCGACCGGCGAGCCGCTCACCGCCGACTACAACATCCTCCACGCCGGCGGCGACGACGATGACGAGACCGTCATGGTCGCGCTGGTGAAGAGCCACTTCCTCGAGGGTCGCCTGCGGGCCTTCGAGGGCGGCGGCCAGAAGATCGAGGCGACGACACCCAACTGCGTGGCGCTCTTCAACGCCTACCTCGCCTTCGGCGAGATGGAGCACGACGAGTACGTCTTCCTGCTCGACATCGGCGATCACAACCTCGAGATGGCGATCGTCCGCGACCGCGAGCTGCTCTTCGCCCGCAACCTCTCGGGCGGCGGCGAGATGTTCACGCGAGCCATCCAGGAGGCCTGGAGCGTCGGCGTTCCCAAGGCCCGCGAGCTGAAGCAGGAGCTCGGCAACGTCACGCCGCGCGGTCGCGCGAGCTACGCATCGAGCCAGGAGGAGAAGGTCGCCAACGCGCTCATGGGCGTCGCCGGCCAGCTCTCGTCGATGGTCCAGTCCACGATCGGTTTCGCCCGCTCGCAGAACGGTCTGCGCGGCATGCAGATCGGCCGGATCGTGATCTCGGGCGGCGGCTCGGCTCTTCGCGGCCTCGACGCCTATCTCGAGCAGAACCTGTCGGTGCCCGTCTTCCGCTTCGTTCCGGAGGCCGGGCTCGACCTCTCGGCGCTCCCGCCGGCGGACCTCGAGGCCTTCGAGGCCGATCCCTCGCGCTTCGCCTGCGCGCTCGGACTTGCCCGCATGAGCTCGGATGACGAGAGCTTCCACATCGATCTCGTCCCGGAACCCACGAAGAAGAAGCGCCGCTTCATGCAGCGGCAGATCTGGATGTTCGCCGCCGCGGCCGCGGCCGTCCTCTTCCTCGCCTTCATGTGGGTCGATCTCTCCTCCGAGGTGAAGGCCTCGACCGAGAAGCTCAAGGTGGCGAAGCGCAAGGAGCGCGACGCGGTCCGCATCCGCAATCGCTACGACGAGACGGCCGAGGAGGCCCGGGCGCTGAAGAAGAAGGTCGATCTCCTGGCCTGGGAGAGCCGCGCGGCTTCCTTCCTCGTGCTGGGCCAGGCCCGCATCCAGGCCGCCGCGCCGGCCTCGGTCTTCGTTCGTTCGGTCGCGGTCGAGACCAGGGCGGTCAGTCCGCCGGGCAGTCGCGGTGACAAGAAGGACGCGGTCGAGAAGGTCCTGGTCACGGTCGATGGCGAGATTCGCCAGCTCGGTGAGGGCGTCACGACCACCTTCAATCGCTTCATCGAGTCCCTGCGCTCCGGCGAGGACGCACCCGCGGTCGAGATCATCGACCGACCGGCCGATTCCGGCGGCGCCTTCAAGCTGAGCCTCGATTACGTCGGCTGGCCCGGCGCCGCGACCCCTGCCGAGGAGGAGAACTGATGAGCGTCGAAGACATCTGGCAGGAGAACAAGGGCTTCATCCTCGGCGTCGTGGGCGGACTGATCGTCTTCTTCACGGCCTACACCATCATCGAGGGTTCGAAGGCCAAGGACATCGGCTCGAACTTCGCCCAGATCAGTCGCGCCGAGCGCCACGAGAGGAGCATCCGCCTGCCCTCGGGCGAGCTGAGGCGCCTCCAGGATCGCCGCGAGGAGCTCGGTCAGGAACTCGCCCGGCTCGAGAACGAGCTGGCCTACCGGCCGGCCGAGGGCTTCACGCTCGCCGGTCTGAACCGGGCCCCGGACATCCATTTCAACGAGATGGTCCAGCGCCTTCTCGTCGAGGTGGTCGAACCGGCCGCCGCGCTCGACATCCGCATCCCGGCGGACCTGGGCCTGGGCGAGGTCACGCCGCGCTCCGACGAGGAGCGCGAGTGGTACCTGAACGGCCTCGACCTGGTCAATCGCATCTGCATCGCCGGCATGGCCGGCGGCGTCGAGGCCGTGGAGCCGATCCGCATCGCCAAGATGCCCAAGAAGAGCCGCCGCGACCGCGCCGAGACCGAGCCCTACATGCGCGCGCTCACCGTGACCTTCAGCGCGAGGGGCACCCCGGCCGCGATCGATCGCATGATCCGCGGCCTGCAGATTCCCGGGCAGCGGCTCGTGGTCGAGAAGGGCCGCGTGCAGTCGCTCGACGGTCTCGCCGGCAAGCAGAAGATCTTCGTGGACGAGTCCCTCGTCGTCCTCGACATGACCATCAAGGCCCTCCTGCTCGATCCGGAGGGTGCGCCCCAGACCCCCGCGATGGGGCGGATGTGAGGATTCACCGATGAAGCTCAAGAAGGAACAGATCTTCTTCATCGTCGCGTTGCTCCTGCTCGGCTGGCTCGCCTGGTCCGAGCTTTCGAGCGATCACGCGCCGAAGACCCCGAGGCGCAGCTCGCGCGGCGGGGGAGGAACGATCGATCTCGCCGAACTCGAGGCGATGAGCGCCCAGGTGCTGCGCCCCGGCGACGCCGGCTGGAGCGGTACGGGCCGCAACGTCTACCGGGCCCCTGCCGAGAAGTCGCCGATGCCGCCGCTGCCCCTGCCCGCGCCGCCGCGGGCGGCGCTCGCGGCGAGCCCGCCGCAGCCGATCCCGGGTCCCGATCTCCACAACCGTCTCGAACGGGTCGAGCAGATCGTGCCGCGCCGTGACGTCGAGCTTCCGCCGCGCGCGGAGGAGGTCGAGACCGGCGCCGACGGCGGCTTCGGCGAGGACTTCCTCGACGAGGAGGGCGACGAGAACGCGAACGCCGGTGACGGAATCCCGACCGAGGAGGTGCCGAACATCCTCGATCTGAACGAGATCGCCGGACAGCGGGGCGACACCGACGGCAAGCCGCAGGACGAGCGCGTGAAGCGGCGCGAGAAGAAGATCCTCGGCCTGCGCGAGCGGCTCGCGCAGGATGCGCAGGCCCGGCTCGAGAAGGAGCGCGCCCGCCAGATTCGCCTTCAGGCCATCGAGGAGCGGCAGCGCACCCTCGACAAGGTCTTCTGGATGGGCGGTGAGATCTGGTACGGCGAGATCCTGAACGACGCGGTCAAGGAGAAGGGCCAGGACGGCTACGACCGCTACGAGATCAAGATCCGTATCGACCGCATCCGCGGCGACGCGAGCCTCGGCGCCGTCGAGCGCGACGCCGCCCTCGGCGACCGCGAGCTCGAGATCGAGTTCCGGCGCTGGAGCGAGAAGGGTTTCAGCGGCCAGCAGAAGTACGCCCCGGTCAACATCCAGAAGATCGAGTTCGCCGAGAGCTCGACCCGCGGCGCCTACACGGTCGATGCCTTCGAGGTGGCGCGCCGCCTCGCTCCCCTGACCGAGGTCGCCACGCACCTCGGCCTGATCGACCGGCTCGGCGAGATCGGCGAGTGGGAGCTGGCCAAGGTCCACGCCGGTCGCCTGCTCGAGGCCGGCCACAAGGGCCTGCCCGTCTACCGGGCGCTCGCGCAGTGCGCGCGCCGGGCCTTCGACTACGACACCGAGATGAAGGCCGTCACCGAGGGACTCGCCCTCTACGCCGACGATGCCCGGCTCACGGCCCACCTCGGCGAACTCTACAGCCGCCTCGGTCTCGACGACCTGGCGATGGTTACCTTCGAACGGGCACTCGGCGTCGAGCCGCGTTCGGCGGTCGCCAACGCCGGTCTCGGTCGTCACCTCCTGGCCCAGCGAGGAGGCGGCAGCGCCCGCAACGTGGCCGCGCTCCAGTATCTCGAGAAGGCGACCAGCGGTCGCTTCGAGGACGACGATCGCCGGCGCGAGGTGCTCTGCGATCTCGGCACGGCCGAGCTGGCCCAGAACCGGCCGGCCGGGGCCAGACGTGCCTTCGAGCGCGTCGTCACCGAGATGCCGGGGCACGAGCAGGCGCTTCTCGGGCTCGCTGCCGTCGCGCTCGTCGAGGGCAAGACGGCGGAGGCCCGCGACCTCTTGAAGGACCTGCTCGAGCGCAATGCCGAGTACGGCCGCGGCTACTACACGCTCGGATTCGCCGCCCTCGCCGAGGAACGCTTCCTCGAGGCCCGTGATCTCTTCTACGACGCGATGCGGGCCGATCCGCTCCTGACCGCGCGCGCCCATGTCGCCCTCGGCTACCTCTACGAGCGGCTCGGCATGATCGCCGAGGCCCAGGCCGCCTACCAGGCGGCCTACGAGGCCGACCCCAGCGATCCCGAGGTCCTGCTCCGACAGGGACGCGGTTTCCTCCTGGTCGGCGACGATCAGCAGGCCTACGACTTCCTGGTCCAGGCGCTGACGCAGCTCCCCGACCAGTTCGACGTCTTGGTCTCGCTCTCCGAGGCCTGCTTCAACCTCGGGATGAACGCCGAGGCGCTCCGCTACCTCGACGCCGCGATGGCCCTCAGGCCCGAGTCGCCCTCGTTGCTGGTCAGGAAGGGCCAGACCCTCGGCCGCATGCGCCGCTTCGAGGAGGCCAAGGCCTGCCTCGATCGCTCGAAGCAGCTCCGGGACAGCGACGACGTCGAGGTCAACCTCGCCTACTACTACTACCTCGCCGGCAACCACGACGAGGCGCTCAAGCGCTTCCGCACGGTCGAACGCAGCCTGGACCGGAACGACGAGCGCGCCCTCGCCGACTACGTCCGCGAGTACAGCGTGGCGATCGCCGACAACCTGGCGAAGAGCGTCTGGACCGACCACTTCGATCGGGTGGCGACGGGACGAGACCTGCTGCGCGACTGGCGCAGCCAGGCGCCGGGAAGCGGCATCAACATCAGCCTCAACTCGAACCGCGTTCTCATCAGCGGCACCCAGAAGCAGTCGGACGTCCCGAGTTCGATCATCCAGCGGCGCTCGGGTCGCGAGTTCGTCTCCTTCGAGGCGGCGATCAACGCGAAGCCCGACGATCAGGTCGTCTGCGGCGTCGGGATCTTCACCTTCCGCAAGAACACCGGTGATCAGAATCCCTACGTCGATCAGGACTCCGACGGCATCGCCTACGACGCCCTCATCTTCGGCAAGACCCGCGAGGGCCGTCTCGCCTACCGTCTGGTCACGCGCTACGAGCTGTCGCGCTGGGAGCCGGTCGGGGAGAACTGGCCGCGCGGCGAGAGCGGCGAGGCCGCGACCCTGTCGCTGGGCATCGAGGTGGCCGACGCCGCCAAGGGCACCTTCGATCTGCTCGTGAACGGCACGCCCGTGCTCAGCGGGCTCGAGGTGAAGGGCCTGCGGCGCACATCGAAGGACCTCCAGCTCTGGGTCTTCACGCAGGCCGAGATCGACAAG
>JBFIHP010000158.1:0-6879 GCA_041601735.1 Planctomycetota bacterium
CGGCCGGTGCAACGGGCGCGAGCGCGACGAAGGCCCAGACGCCGGGCACGTCGAAGCCGACGAAGGCCAGCACGAGCCGGGCGATCGGGGCGGCGAGGAGCCAGGGCCAGACCGACTCGAAGGCGCGCTTGAAGGCCTCGTGGCGGCGGTGTTCGGCGATGCGATCGGCCACCGGGCGAGCGAGCTCGATCAGCCTGCGCCGCACCTCTTCGCTGCGAACCGTCATCACTCGTCCTCCGGCGCGGGCTTCGGCGTCAGCTCGAACCAGGCCGACTGCAGGACCCGGCGGCCGCCGGCCGACCTGAGGATGGCGACGATGCCGAGTTCGTTCGGGTCCATCTCGAGCGAGAGTCGCGTGGCCGAGCTCCCCCCGCCCTTCTCGTAGTCCTCGAGGAAGGCGCGGTTGCGGGCGACGATATCGTCGAGCGCGACGTCGAAGGCGACCGCGCGGCCCGGTGAACCGGTCGCGAGGATCTCGCCGCCGACCTGCGAGGTCAGGTGTCCGCGCGCGAGCATGCGGTGGATGACGGCGCCGCCGAGGCCGGGATAGAGCACCGACCTCTCGACGAGGATCAGTTCGAGCCGGACATCGACTCCCTGGTCGCCATCGACGTCGACGACGCCCTTCACGCGGCCTTCCTCGACCGCGACCTGACCGTCCAGCTCGTAGGGAGTCGGCCGCGCCAGCATCTGCACGATGCCGTCACGCATCCGGTCGTAGAGACCGTCGGTCTCGAAGAAGGGCAGGCCGCCCGGTGCGGCGGGCTGACCGTCGAGGATGAAGGCGGGCCGTCCGTTCACGGACTCGGCCGCCAGCATCGAGCAGGCGTTCATGGTGGCGACGGGCTGCGGGAAGTCGCCGTGGTAGCTCACCATCACGACGCGATCGCGCGGGAAGTGGGTGAGCAGGGCCTCGAAGACCATGCCGCCGCCCTCGGCGAGCGCGAGCCAGTTCTCGCCGCGCTTGCGCCCGAAGTGCGGGTTCGAGACGTGCTCGATCAGCAGCCGGCGGTTGCTCGGCAGCGTGTCCGGCGTCTCCTCGAACTTCGTCGGCGCGGTCATGCCGCGGACCTTGCCGGAGATCAGCTTCTCGACCAGGGCCACCGAGAAACGCTCGCCGCCCAGCTTGTCCTGCACCCGCTCGATGGCGGCCACGGCGCGAGGCCCGGCCTCGGGAGTGATGACGGCCTGGACGTAGCGCGACATCGCGCGGCTCAGGCGTTCCTGCCGCTCGTAGTACTCGCCGAGCATGAGGTCTACCTCGGCCTTCTCGGCGAGCCCCACGGCATCGGAGAGGCCGAAGGCCGCCGACATCAGATGTTCCCAGGCGCGACGATCCTCGCCGGCGGCGAGGTGGATCTCGCCGAGCGTCGCGTGCAGGCGATGCACCGACTCCGGATAGCGGTCGCTCCGCCCCTCCTGGACACCCAGCTCGGCGGCGATCGCCGCGGCATCATCGCGCTGGCCGGTGCGCAGGGTGCGCACGGTCTCGATGGCCTCGGTGGCGCGCATGTCCGGATCGCGGGTCTTGTGGACCCATTCGATGGCGACCCGCATGTCGTCGAGCGCGCCGCCCTCGTCCAGCAGGATCTGCAGCAGCAGCTGGGAGGCCTCGCGGCCGAGCCGGGTCGCGCCGTGACGTTCGAGCCAGGAGAGCAGGAGACCGGTCTCGCGTTCGGCACGGGCGGCGAAGTACTCGCGCTCCTCCATCGGGAAGGGCCGCTTGTTCACGCGGGTGATGCCGACCCAGCCGTTGACCGGATCGAGTTCGACGCGGAAGTCCTCGAGGAAGCCGCTCCCGAGGGTCGCGAGCGCTCCGCCGGGGTGGACGAGGTCGTACTCCTCGGGTCGCCAGGCGATGCTCTCGCTCAGGTCGAATTCGCCGAGTTCGATCTTGCCGACGTTGCCGTCGAAGGCGCCGACCTCCTCGCAGAAGAGCTCGTCGATGACGCTGTCGGCCCGGGCGCCGCCAACCGACATCATGCGAGTCGAACCGTCGGCGATCTTGACCGGGAACCAGAGCATGTCCCCGGCCATCGAAGCCGGCAGGTAGATGGCCTCGGGCCCCGTGGGCAGGACGCCGGTGGCGCTTTCGACCGGCTTGCGGAGGCTGATGAGCCCCTCGTTCAGGTCGAAGACCACGACGTAGCGCGACAGCACCTGGGCGCCGATGGTGCCGACGACCGCGACCTCGTCGATCTGCGGTGCGAAGCGCCTGGTGAAGGTCTCCATGTCCTCCTCGTCGCCGTGCTCGCGCTGATCGACCTCGATGTCCATCCCGGGGAACTCGAGGCGGATGGGATCGAAGCTCCCGTCCTCGTGCTCGACGCCGAGCGGATCGACCACCTTGTTGTGGAGTTCGAGGCCGCAGAGCCGGTCGTAGGCGATGAAGAGATTGACGGGGATCGCCTTGCGCGGCCCGCTGATGCGGCAGCGAGCCACCAGACGGCCGTCGAGGACGCGAATGGGGATGCGCGCCTCGTCACCCTGCGCCCATGCGACGTCCGCGAGGAGCAGCGTCAGGAGCAGGCCGGGGATCAGGCGCTTCGTGATGTCGGATCCGATCATGGAGGCTCTGGATGATGATGGCGCAGAAGCGACCTGTGTCGCTCCTGCGCCAGTGTCGGGACGAGGTGGAGATCAGCGGGGCGTGCCGATGATCTCGCCGAAGGCCCAGTTCTCGAAGGTCATGCGGACGGTCAGCTCTTCGCTGGTGTTCGGTACGCTCACGGCGACCGGGACCATGCCGCGTCCTCAGCAGCTGCCGGGGAAGTAGGCCTGGGCGATCTCGCGCCCGCTCTTGCCCGCGAGGATGCTGATCTTCGGAGACTTGCCGAGCGGTTCCCAGCCGACGTATTCCTCGCCGGCCTTGCCGTGGAACCAGATGGCGTTGGGGTCGAACTGGAACTCGTTGCCGCTGCGCGCGTAGTTGAAGGCGGCCGTGATCGGACCGCCCAGTTCGAGCGCGGCCTCGCCGTTTGCCGGCACCGTGACGGTCTTCGACCGGCCGGTCTGGACGTTGACGCGATTGCCGCCGAGCGAGATGAGTCCGGAGTGGAAGCGGTAGTCGCCGGCCGGGAGCAGGAGCTCCTTCTCGGCGCCGGAGCAGGCCACCGAGTAGGCGCCGTCGCGGCTCTGCAGCACGGCCGCGAGGACCTTGCCGGAGGTGACGATGCCGAGGTCGAGGCGGCCGGTCGCCCCCGTGTAGGCCTGGTAGCCGAGCTTCGAGCCGTCGGCCGCGACCTCGATCGAGACGAGGCGGCCGTCGCCGAGGTCGATGACCTTCGACAGGAAGGCGGCGGTCTTGCCGCGCCCCACGACCATGGCGTCCTCGCCGAAGTCGTCGAAGCGGCCGTTGAGGTTCTGGTCGATGATCTGGACGCGCACGCCCTCGATCTCGCCCGCCATGGTCGAGCCCGGCGCGAAGACCCAGTTCGGCGCGGCCTTCAGGCGAATGCCGTAGCGCTTGTCGCCCTTCGTCAGCACGACGAAGCCGGCCTCGCCCTTCACCTTGGTCTCGAGCTCGCCGTCGCCGTCGGCATCGACCAGGAGGGTCAGGCCGTCGAGCCCGGCGGCGAAGTCGGCGCCGAGGGTCTCCTTGAAGCGCAGCGCCGTGCCCACCTCCGCGGCGGTCTCAGCCGGCAGACGGATCTTCCAGTCGCGGTAGATCTTGGGGACGAGCTGGATCTCGCCGCCGAGCGCAGGCGGGCTGCTCAACCGGTCCTGGGCCGCCACGGTCATGGCGGCGCCGAGGACGAGCAGGCAGGACAGCAGGATTCCGGACTTCCGCATCATCGTGTCTCCCTGGAAAGCGAACCGGCCGACCGACCACGACGGGAAAGCCCCCGGGTCGCTCGGTTGACTGAGGCGCGCATTGTCGCATGAATCGCCGACCTCATGCAGCAAGAGACTGCCGGCCTTTGCGCCTCATTTCGGACAATCCGGAACCGCGAATCACGGTGCAGAGCTGTCGGCCGGGGCGCTCCCACCCGAGTCTTGCACTTCTTCGTGCGGTGCAACTTGCGGCAGACCCGCCTGCACCTGGAATCGCGGTGCGCCAAGAGCGAGGGACGGCAGCGCCTGGACTTGGTCTAATCGTGGCGCCCATGAGCGGCTCCGACGACAGCACGATCCGCGGGCCGGCCGGGGACGATCCGGGCGGCGAGACCATCGACGGCGAGACCCTGGCCGTCGAGCCCGGCACCGCAGCCGCTGCCGTCGAGCGCCGGATCGCCCACTACCGGATCGAGCGCGAGCTCGGCCGGGGCGGCCAGGGCGCGGTCTACCTGGCGCAGGACGAGCGCCTCCATCGCCGGGTCGCCCTCAAGCTCCTGCCGGAGCAGGCCGGTCAGTCCGAGGCCGCACGCCTGCGTTTCCTCCGCGAGGCCGAGATCGCATCGAAGCTCGACCACGAGGCGATCTGCACGGTCTTCGAGGCGGGCGAAACCGCGGGGACCCTCTACATCGCGATGCGCTACGTCGACGGCGCGCCGCTCGACGCCCTCGTCCGCGACCGACGACGGCAGGCGGCGGAGGCGGGCGGGACCTCGAGTTCGGGAGCCATCGAGATCGGCGAGGCGAGTTCGGCGACCGGGCGCGCGGGCAACGAGATCATCCCGGTCCTCCGCCTCTTCGAGAAGATCCTGCGCGCGCTCCAGGTCGCCCACGAGGCGGGCCTGGTTCACCGCGACATCAAGCCCGGCAACATCATGGTCACGCGGAGCGGCGAGCCGGTCATCCTCGACTTCGGTCTCGCTCGCATGGACGAGGCCGAGGGCCCGACCCTCACGCGAACCGGCGACATGATGGGCACTCCGGCCTACATGTCGCCCGAGCAGATCTCGCACCAGGCGCACGGCCTCGACGCCCGGACCGACGTCTACTCGACCGGGGTGAGCCTCTTCGAGTGTCTGACGCTTCACCGGCCGCACACGGCGCCGACCCGCGAGAAGCTCTACCAGGAGATCCTCCTCCGTGACCCTCCCGATCCGCGGAGCTTGAACCCCCGGATCGGCGCCGACCTCGCGGTCGTGCTCGAGCGCGCCCTCGAGAAGGACCCGGACCGGCGCTACTCGACCGCCGGGGCCTTCGCCGACGATCTGCTCGCGGTCATCGAGGATCGTCCCATCGCAGCCCGGCCCATCACGCCGATCGGTCGGGCCTGGCGCTGGAGCCGCCGCCGGCCGGCGCTCGCGAGCCTGATCGTGCTCAGCGTCCTGGGTCTCGCGAGCCTGGCGGGGCTCGGCCTCTTCGTGCTGGCCCGCCAACCCCTGGTCGAACAGGCCCGGGCCGAACGCGAACGGGAACGCATCGATGGCGACCTCGAGCAGGCCTACCTCGCGATCGACGCCGGCCGCGAGGAGGAGGCCATGGCCGCCTTCGAGCGAGCGGCGGACAGCCGCGGACCCGTGCCCGAGGCGCTCGCCGGCATGCTGAGTCTCCTCGCCCGTGACGAGCGCTTCTCCGAGATCCTGGCGCTCGCTGATCGTCATCGTGCCGTCATCGAGGAACGCGCCGGGCTCGCCGCCGTCGTGGACTACGTCGAGCTCCGTCAGGCCGGCGCGACGGATGGCGAGGCGCTCGCCACGGTCGATATCGACGAGCCCGGCGACGCGATCGACTGCTTCATCCTCTCGCTCCGCGAGGAGGCCATGGCCGAGCGCGACGTCCCGGGTGCGCTCGACCGTGCGCTGGGCCACATGCTTCAGGCCGTCCTCCTTTCCGACCGACCGCGTGCGCTCTATCACTTCCGCCTCGTCCAGCTGGCCGGCGCCGCCCGCGAGATGGACCTCCTGCGCGAGAGCGCCGAGGCGATCCGCCGGCGCTGGCCCGCGACCTCGGCCGCCTGGTACTGGGCCGGACGCGCCTGGCTCGAGGCCGGCGAGGCTGCGGAGGCGCGACCCCTGCTCGAGGAGGCGCTGCGCCTCGATCCCGGTTTCGCCCGGGCCGAGGTCGCGCTCGCCCGTGCTCGTTACCAGCTCGGCGAGAAAGATGAAGCCGTCCGCGGCCTGCACCGCGCCATCGCCCTCGATCCCGACGACGACCTGCCCCATCATCTGCTCGCCGACTTCGCCCGCGCGGAGGGCCGCAACGGGGAGGCGATCGAGCACTTCCGCGCCGCTCTCGATCGCGCCCCGCGCGACGACGATCTCTGGTACGAACTGGCCGAGGTCATCGCGGCGGACGGCGACTTCGAGCGGGCGCTGCCGGCCTATCGCAAGGCCGTCGACTGCGACCCCGACTACGGGCCCTACCACGGTCGTCTCGCCGAGGCTCTCGTGATGTCGGGCCGTCCCGATGAAGCGATCGAGTCGATCCGACGCAGCGTTCGCATCGCGCCCGACGCCGCGCTGGTTCGCGTCCCCGCCTTCGTCGAGGCCGGCTGGGCCGCGCTCCCCGCGATCATCCTCGAGGAGACGCAGAGCAATCGCCCGGAGCTCGCAGACGACGACGATCTCGGTCGCCTCGCGCTTCTCGGCCTGCTCGTCCAGGCCGGTCTCGGCGAGAGCCCCGACTCGGCGAAGCTCGCGGAGACGACGCGGCGCTCCCTGCGCGACCGCGCCCGGGCCCTGGCCGCCCCCCTGCTCGACGACTGGCGCGAGCGGACGAAGGGAAACCTCCTGACCAGGGCCGCGCTGCGCCGCGAGATCGCGCGTCTGACCGATGCCCCCCTCTTCATCGAGTTCGCGCCCCGTCGCCTCGCCGCCCGCATCGGCGCCGAAGAGGCCGCGCTCTGGGCTCCGCTGATCGACGACATCCGCGCCCTGCGAAGGTCCCTGGACTGAGACTCCCGAGCCCGGCCTCGGGCCTCCCCGGCTGCCCAAAACGCCCGTGCCATCTGCCCCTCCTCTCCCCAGGGTCGCTCGCGAGCTCTGCCCA
>JBFIHP010000159.1:0-6870 GCA_041601735.1 Planctomycetota bacterium
CATCCTCGGCGGGCTCGACGTCCTCGTCGTGCCGAGCCGCTGGTGGGAGAACGCGCCGCTCACCCTCGCGGAGTCGGTCATGGCCCGACTCGCGGCGGTGACCGCGGATCACGGCGGCATGAAGGAGCTGGCCGAGCGCTTCGGCAACGCCCTGACCTTCGCGGCCGGGTCCGCGGATTCGCTGCGTGAGTCTCTCGAGCGCCTCATCGACGATCACGCCCTGGTGGACGGCCTCAAGGCGGCCGGTCGCGGCGTGAGGAGCCTCGACGACGACGTCCGGGCCCTGGGCCGGCGATTCGCCGACTTGCTCGCCGACGGGTCCTGAGGGCCCCGCATCGCGCTCGACCTGCTATGCTTCGGGTCTCGAAGGAGTGAACCATGCCGAGAAACAGCCGCCGCGACTTCCTGAAGACCTCCGTCCTCGCCGCCGCTGCCGCGGGAACCCTCGCGACCAACCGCGCGCCTGCGGCCATCATCCGCCGCAAGGGCCCGGCCGTGGCCTGCTCGGCAAACGGGCTGCCCTACGTCGCCCGCGCCCTCGAGGAGCTCGCGGCCGGCCGCGACACCCGCGACGTCGCGGTCGCCGCGGTGAACGAGGTCGAGAACGATCCGAAGGATCAGAGCGTCGGCTACGGCGGCCTGCCGAACGAAGAGGGCGTGGTCGAGCTCGACTCGAGCTGCATGCACGGGCCGACGATGAACGCCGGCGCCGTGGCCTCGCTGCGCAACATCAAGAATCCGGCCAGCGTTGCCAAGGACGTCCTCTGGCACACCGATCACGTGCTGCTGGTCGGCGAGGGCGCGCTGCGCTTCGCCCGCGCCATGGGCTACGAGGAGGAGAACCTCCTCACCGAGGAATCGCGACTGGCCTGGCTGCGCTGGAAGCGCGGCCTCTCGCCGAAGGATGACTGGCTGGAGCCCTGGGAGAAGCGCCCGGAGCTGAAGCCGAAGCCGAAGGACGAGAAGCGCGAGACCGGCACCATCAACTTCGACTGCTGCAACGCGAAGGGCGAGGTCTCGGGCGTGACGACCACGAGCGGGCTGGCCTGGAAGATCCCGGGACGAGTCGGCGACTCGCCCATCATCGGCGCCGGTCTCTACGTCGACGGCACGGTCGGCGCGGCCGGCAGCACGGGTCGCGGCGAGGCGGTGATCACCTCCTGCGGTGCGCACGTGGTGGTGGAGGCGATCCGCGCGGGCATGCATCCGAAGGACGCCTGCCTCGAGGCCGTGAAGCGGGTGATCGCGACGACGAAGAACGCCTACCTTCTGCGCGAGAACGGCGAGCCGGCCTTCCAGGTCAACTTCTATGCCGTCGATACCAAGGGGCGCGCGGGCGGCGCCTCGATCAGGCCCTCCCGCTACGGCCACGGCGACCACGAGGGCGCGCGCCTCATGGATACGGCCTCCGTCTACGACAAGTGGTAGGCCGGGTCGCGGTCAGCCGAAGAGCAGGCGGCGGCAGAAGACCCTGATCGCGAGGATCAGGAGTCCGAGGCCGAGGAGATTGCCGAGGGCGAGCATCGTCAGCCCGAAGGGTTCGCGCGAGGCGAGTTCGCGGCGCAGGCGCACGATGAGGCCCCGGCGGCGTTCGTCGTCGCCGCCGAAGTCCGGGCTCTCCAGCGCGGCGAGGAACTCCCCGTGGGCGCCGGTGTCGCTGCTGACCTCGAGCAAGAGCTCGATCAGCTCGATCCCGGGCCGAGCCTGGACCAGACCCTGGTCGAAGAGCTGGCGGTAGACCGCATAGTCTTCCTGGCCCATGAACGCGTTTCTCCGGCGCGGCGGCGGAGCCTCGTGGCCGGCGCGCAGAAGCGCCTGGTGCCTGCGGTACTCCTGGTTGTCGTTCCAGCCGCCGCGCACGATCCGGACGCCGCGCCGGCCGCGATGCCCGAGGTTTTCGATCTCGTCCTTCAACCGCTTAGGGTTCAGGAAGGCCTCGAGCGAGCGCCGGGGCTGGTCGTCGATCGGGATGAAGCGCGCCAGGTCGGCGATGAAGTCCCGAGACGAGGAATTGCCGGTCTGCGTGTGGTGCGCCGCCGCGAGGCGGAGGAGGTCGTCGATCGTCGGGTCCCTCGGAATCTCGGGGATGTCGCCCGGTTCTTCCGAGCGGGGCAGGACCATCAGGTAGAGGACCCGGGCCCAGCCTCGCCGGGCGCCTGGTCGCGCCCAGAAGGGGTGGTGCTCGATCCTGAGCGCCGAGCCCGAGCGCCAGAACTCCTCGGGCCCCTCCCAGTTCTGGGTGTAGGTCATCGTGCTCCGGTGCTGGAACTCCTGCCAGCCGAGCTTGAAGGCGCCGGGGGAGCGATTCTGGACCTCGTTCCAGGTCAGGTGCAGGGAGCCTTCCGAGCTGTAGAAACCGGCCGTGACGCCGTCCCGGAGCGGGCGGCGGCTGAGGCGCAGCCGCAGACCCGGCTCGTCGCGCAGCTCGCATTCGCGGGCCTCCGGCGGGAGCACGGGCAGGGGCGGCGGAGGGGCGCCGTAGGAGACCAGCACGTCGAGTTGCAAGACCTCCGCGACGGCGTCGTCGCGCTGCGCCGGAAGCGCGTTCGCGATGCCGAGGACGAGCAGGATGACGAGGGCCGTGGTCTTGTTCATGTCGAGCCTCAGTACCGGATGAGCGCGCTGATCGGCGCGCCCTCGCCCAGGAGTCCGCGGCCGCCGAGGAAGGCAAGTTCGATCACGAAGGCGATGCCGACGACCTCGCCGCCTCCCTTCTCGACCAGCTTGCGACAGGCCGCCATGGTGCCGCCGGTCGCGAGCAGGTCATCAACCAGGAGGACCTTCTGGCCCGGGCGCACGGCGTCGTCGTGCATCTGGACGTGGTCCTCGCCGTACTCGAGGGCGTAGCTCTCCTCGATGGTCGTCCAGGGGAGCTTGCCGCGCTTGCGGATCGGAGCGAAGCCCGTGCCCAGCCGCGTCGCCAGGGGGCAGCCGAAGATGAAGCCCCGGGCCTCGGGCCCGGCCACCAGTTCGGCGCCGAGCCTTCCGGCCGCCTCCGCGAGGAGATCGACGGCGGTGGCGAAACCGCGGGCGTCGCCGATCAACGGCGCGATGTCCTTGAAGACGATACCCTTCTTGGGGAAGTCCGGCACGTCACGGATCAGCTTCTTCAGGTCGTCGATGCGGGGGTCGGTCATGCTCTCCTCGTTTCCGATCTCCGGTCAGGCCCAGCCCGACCACTCCTCTTCGAGTTCGCCCAGCGATCTTTCCAGATCGCCGAGTTCTTCCTGCAGGCGGATCATCAGCGCCGCGTCGCGGCAGACCTCCGGTCGCGCCATCTCCTCGTGGATCGCCTCGCGGCGGGCCTCGGCGGCCATGATCGCCTCCTCGAGTTCGGCCAGGGGACGCCTCCGCGGCTTCCTCTCCAAGCCGCGGCGCGCCTCCTGGAGGCGCCGCTCCTCCTTCTCGCGGCTCTTGCGCTCCGCCGCCTCCTCCTCGCGCCGGCGCTGGGCGACTCCCGCCTCGGCGAGCTGACGGTCGCGGAAGGCGCTGAAGCGTCCGGCGGCCAGGCGGTGGCGGCCCTTCTCGATCCACAGGATGCGGTTGCAGATGCGATCGAGGAAGTAGCGATCGTGCGAAACCGTGATGATCACGCCGTCGTACTCGTCCAGCAGGGTCTCGAGGGCCTTGCGCGAGGGGATGTCCAGGTGGTTGGTGGGCTCGTCGAGCACCAGGACGTTGGGTCGCGTCAGCAGGAGCCGCGCCAACGCGATCTTGGCGCGCTCGCCGCCCGAGAAGCTGCCGGCGGGGCGGTGGACGTCCTCCTCGCGGAAGAGGAAGCGGGCGAGGTGCGAGCGGATCTCCAGGTCGGTCATCCTCACCTGGTCGCCGGCGATGAGGTCGTAGGGCGAGATCGTGGGATCGACCTCGGCCTGGAGCTGGTCGAAGTAACCGATCTCGACCGTCTTGCCCATCTCGAGCGCTCCGGCGCGCGGTTCGAGGCGGCCGAGGACGGCCTTCAGGAGACTGGTCTTGCCGGCGCCGTTCGGGCCGACGACGCCGAGACGGTCGCCGGGTTCGAGGCGCAGATCGAGGTGGCTGAGCAGCGGGGGAGCGTCGTCGTAGCCGAGGGTCAGGTCGCGACACTCGAGGATCTCGGTGCCGAGCCTGCGACCGGCGCTCACCGAGACCCGCATCTCGAGGTTCTCCTGGGTCGGCGCCTCGAGCCGCTCCATGCGCTCGAGCCGCTTCAGGCGACCCTTGGCCTCGCGCGTGCGCTGCGAGCCCATGTTCTTGCGGATGAAGTCGCGTTCGCGCCGGAGGAAGTCGCGCTGCTCCTTGAACTCCTCGCGCGCCCGGCGGAATTCCTCGGCCTTGCGCTCCTCGTAGCCGCTGTAGGGCGCCGGATAGTCGGTCACTCCGCCGGCGGCCACCTCGAGGGTGCGCGAGGTGACGCGGTCGAGGAAACGACGGTCGTGCGAGACCAAAAGGCAGGCGCCGCGGTGCTTGCCGAGGTAGTCCTCGAGCCACTCGCAGCCGGCGATGTCGAGGTGGTTGGTGGGCTCGTCGAGGATGAGGAAGTCGGGCTCGCGCAGGAGGAGCTTCGCGAGCGCGACGCGGCTCGACTCGCCGCCGGAGAGCTGGCGCACGGGTTGCTCGAGGTGACGGCGTTCCAGGCCGAGTCCGAGGAGGACCGCTTCGACCCGGGCGTGGATGCTCCAGCCCTCCGCGCGTTCGTAGTCCTCCTGCAGGCGGGCATGGCGGGCGAGGAGGCGCTCGAGATCGTCGCCGCCCTCGGCCATGCGGGTCTCGAGCTCGCGCATCTCCTCCTCGAGCCTGAAGACGTCGGCGAAGGCCGTCATGGCCTCGGCATAGGCGCCGTGGTCGGCTTCGAAGCGATTCTCCTGCGCCAGATAGCCGAGGCTCGCGCCGCGTCGCATCATGATCTCGCCGCTGTCCGGCTGCTCGGTGCCGAGCAGGAGGGCGCAGAGGGTGGACTTACCGCTGCCGTTGGGACCGACGATGCCGACGAGCTCTCCGTCCTGGATCTCGAAGCTCACGTCCTCGAAGATGAGGCTGCCGCCGAAGGACTTCACCAGATCGCGGACCGCCAGCAGGCTCATCGATCGCTGTCCCCGGCGAGGTGTTCGGCCGCGGCGCGCAGGAGCGTGCGGGCGGATTCGTGCTGGAGGAGCGCGAGGGCCTCCTCCGCGCTCTTGAAGCCGCCCTCGCTGTGCTCGCGCGAGAGCTCGGGCTCGCCCTCGATCAGGCGGGCGAGGAAGTAGCGGACGCTCTTCAGGGCCCCGCTCTTCGGCAGGGGATAGCGTTCCAGCCGGTCGAAGCCCGGGACGATCGCGATCGCGTCGAGGCCGGTCTCCTCCTCGAGCTCGCGCCGGGCGCAGGCGAGATCGTCCTCGCCCGGGTCGCGATGGCCCTTGGGGAATCCCCAGGTGCCGTGGCGGGCGTTCTTCAGCAGGAGAAAGCGCGGCTTGCCGGCCTCGTCGCGGAAGAGGACGAAGCCGGCCGCGTGTCGGATCTCGTCGGTCATGCGGGCATCATAGCCGGGCCGGGCGCGCGGGGAAATCGGCGGCCGATCCGAGCGGCGCGCCGATCCGCAGCCGCTTGCGCGATTCGTCCCGCACGCTATGGTCTCCGGGGGAGGCGATCGCGCCCCCGGAAGCGACGAAGGAGATGCCGATGCGTCCTGTCCCGATCATCCTCGCGACCTGCCTCGCGGGCCTCCTCCTCGGCTGCGGCAGCGGTCGCGGCGCCTCCTCCTATCTCTACGAGCAGGACGGCGGCGAGGCGCGTCTGCGCGACTCCGAGATCAGGATGGAGACCGAGCGCTATCGCCAGGGCGGTCCCGGCCCAGACGTCCGCTCGATCCGTTGCAAGGACGGCCGGATCACGGCCCGCTACGAATCTCCCGCGCGCCGTCAGGCGGGCGAGGCCGAGATCCCGCTCGCGACCTACTCGAAGATCTGGGCGGAGGTGATGGAGCGCGCCGGCTGGGGTGCGAAACCCGAGGTCCCCGATCCTCAGGGGGGCTTCTACCACTTCATCCGCTTCCGGCTCGGCACCCGCGTGGGTGAGACCTCCGCCCAGGACCGCAGCAACTTTCTCGGCGTCGGCACCCAGAACATCCGGGAGCGCCTCGAACTCGCCAACGCGATCACCGACCTCATCGCCGAGCACGTGGTCGTCGGCCCGATGAAGGAGGCGCCCGACCCGGCGCCCGGCCGGTGAAGCAGCGCTTCGACCGCTACCTCCTCGAACTGCGCCTCGTCCTCGATGCGATCGATCCGGCCCGGTTCGAGGCCGCCGCCGCGAAGCTCACGGAGGCGGATCGCCTCTTCGTCGCGGGTCTCGGCCGGACCGGCGCGGTGATGCGCGCCTTCGCCGCCCGGCTCGCACAGGCCGGCCGGCGGGTCCACGTCGTCCTCGAACCGGGCTGCCCGGACTTTGCTCCGGGGGATGTCCTGGTCCTCGGCAGCGGCTCCGGGGCGACCCGGACGATGACGGCCGTGGCCGAGGAGGCCCGCGGCCGCGGCGCCGCGATCCTGCTCGTGACCGGCAACATGCTGAGCCCCCTCAATCGCGAGGCCGACCAGACGCTCTACCTGCCGCCCACCCTCAGCGGCGAGGCCGAGGGCGCGTCCGGCGTGCAACCCGGCCGGACGGCCTTCGAGCAGGCTCTCCTGCTGGTCCTGGACGCCCTGGCCGAGCGCGTCGCCGAGAGGCGCGGCCGCTCCGGGACCGATCCGGCCTGAAACCGGTTCGGCAATCCCACGGGCATCCCGCAGGCCGCTCCTAAGCGCCAACGCGACAGACCTTTGGGGCCGGCGCGACGAGGGAGCGCGGTTGAAGGCGGTCGGGACCGAGGATAGGATCCCGCGACCCGTCGGCCCCCGGGGGCCGACCACCCCGACC
>JBFIHP010000160.1:0-6850 GCA_041601735.1 Planctomycetota bacterium
GAGAGCGGTGTATTCGAAGGTCCGAGTTGGCGGCGCTCTCGGCTGGTCAGACGGTGGAATTCAGAGGCGAGAGGCAGAGAAGGCAGCCGCTGCCGCGGTCTCCAAGGCACGCTACGTCGCAAGTGCATAGGCAGGAGCGGACTCGGCGCCCTTGCGGCGCACCTGCGGTGCCGGGCTGCTGCGCTTCGAGGGCGGAGTTCAGGTCGTGCGGGGGAAGATCTCGTCGAGCGGCGCCCAGTCGCTCATGCCTTCCGTCCAGACCAGGGTGTCCCGATCGACGGCGCCCGCGGCGAGCAGGCTCTGGAGCGCGCGGCGGCTGACCGGACCCGCGGTGGCCCCCGCCTCCTCGTAGAACCAGCTCGGTCGCTCAGGAGGCTCCAGGCTCGCAGGGCGCGCCATTGGCGCGGAGATGTCCCGGGTGTCCAGGCCGAGCACCAGATCATGGGCGTCGAGTCGGCCCATGAAGCGCCGCTCGAGGTCTCCCAGGCGATGGCGGTCGCCCTTCTGTCGCTCCTTCCATCGCCTCTGGGCCTGGCGCTGCGCCTCCCGGCTTCGGGCCGCCTCGGAGAGGTCGTCGGCGAGCAGGCAGAAGACGAGGGCGAAGCAGGAGAAGACGAAGCCCAGCAGACCCCAGATGAGGACGCTGCGGCCCTTGGAGTGAGCGATGAGGGCGCAGATCACCGCCATGACGATGCTGCCGCTGATCGAGACGTCGCCGATGTCGAGGTGCATGGGCCAGGACCGCTCGGGAATCGGGATTGCGGCCCGACCGGGCCGCGGAACGGCTGAGCATTCGGAGGGCTGCCGGATTATTCGGGGAATCGGGCGCCGGGCGCTGGTTCAGCGCTTGCGGAGGATCTTGCCGGCGACCGGCAGGCTGAGCATGCGCTGTTCCGCGAGATCGGTGACGACGTAGAGCCGGCCGGTGATGGAGCTGCCGGGGCCCTCGCCCTTGCGGGAGAGCTTCACGACGTGCCGCGCGGCCGCCTCGTCGAGGTCGGCCTCGATCAGGATGGCCGGGTCGAGGGCGCGCAGGCTCGTGAGCCGGAACTCCTTGCCCCCGCGATGTTCCAGGACCAGTTCGACCCTGCCGGTCTCGCCGGCTTCGATCTCGCCGAAGTCGATGCGGTCGGCGCTCAGGCGGAGGATCCCGACCGCCTCGACCGCGACGGCGCTGCCGAGGCTCGGGACCATCTCGTCCTCGAAGCGGAGCCGGATCGGAACCTGAATCCGCTGGCCGCGGGGCAGCCCGGAGAGCGGTTTGAAATGAAGACGGTAGCCGTGACGCCCCTCGGTCTCGCCGAAGGCCTCGGTCTTCACCTCGAGCATGTTCGGCAGTCCGACATCGACGCCGAGCAGGGGAATGTCGAGGCCCTCGCGCAGGAGGACCTCCTGGGTGGTCACCTCGGCCGCGTCCGGATCGACGACTCCGAGATCCAGCTGCGCCGGCTCGAGGAGGATGCGGGGATGGATGAATCCCTGGACCAGGAGATCCACGCGCGGGCGGCGGGGGTCGTTGCTGCCGATGAAGACCTGCTTCTTGATCTCGCCCTGCTGCTTGGCCGCGTCGAGCTTGATGAGCACGGCGCCCTCGTCGCCGGGCGCGATCGATCGGTCCTCGATCACGGCCTCGAGACAGCCGCAGGTCACCTTGGCGTAGAGGATCTCGAGCGGGGCCTTGCCGCGGTTGCGGACGACGAGGCGCATCTCGTCACGGTCCCCCTGTTCCTTCTCGCCGAACTGCCACTCGGTCGCGGCGACCTCGATCCGCGGTGATCCATCCTCCTGCGCCGGTAGGCGGGCGCAGGAGCCGAGCAGGAGCAGACAGATGGCGATGCGGACGGGCATGGGAAGATCCTATCAGACCGACACGAGCCCGCGCCATGGCAGGAGGAGAGGGTCGAGACCCTCCGGACCCGTCAGTCCTTCGCGTCGCCCTTCGACGTGCTCGCCGGATTCCCGGCGTTCAGGGCCCGCGCGAAGCCCTTCAGGCTCTCGAGGACCTCGGCCTTCGCCTTGGGATTGGGGCCGGCGGCCTCGAAGCCCAGCTTGCGGGCCTGGTCCATGCCGTCGCTGAGGGCGTCGGCTGCCTTCGGCAGGGAGGCCAGCCACGAGAAGGTGTCCTTCAGAAGCTTCTGATGAGCGGCGACGCTCAACTCGAGCGCGGCCTTCTCGGACTCGAGCTTGTCCACTCGCTCCTCGAGCTTCTTCACCCGCTCCGTCAGTTCGTCCTGGGGAGCGAGGGTGGTCGCGGGAGATTCGGCAGCCCTCGAGCCCGGATTGAAGGCGACCAGGAGCAAGGCGAGGGCAGAGGCGATGAAGATGATCGGACGCATGAGGTCTCCTTCGATCGAATGCGTTCCTGCGATCCCGAGGCGGTCTCTCTCCTCAGGATACGGAGGTGGAACCGCCGCGGTGGACGGCGTCGGCGCATTGTCTCTTCGGATGATTCGGGGTCCGACTGTAAGCCCTTGTCTTCAAGGGCCTTCAGAAAGAGCGGGATGAATCTCGGGCGATATGAAACCGCTACTTGGGTTGAGCGGCGAGGCCCATCCGGGTGCGAACCTGGCTCCGACGGGCGGCCACGCGGGCCTCGGCCGATTCGGGCAGGCCCATCTGTCGGCGGCGCCAGCTCTGTCGTTCCTCGGCGTTCATCCCCAGGGTGGGGCTCGTGGTCACCGGGTAGGGCGAAGTGGCGGCTTCGGCGGCATCGAAGAGGACCGTGATCGGCGTCAGGAGGCCGTCGAGGACCTCGGCCGCGATCTCCGCGGTCCCCTCGGTCAGCGCGTCGTAGGTGTCGCCCACCTGCTCGGCGCCGGGAGCGTGAACCGGATTGGCGTCGAACTGGACGTCCTGGACGCCTTCCGTGGCGCAGGCCCCGCAAAGGACCAGGACCGCGAGCGCCAGCGCTTTCGAGATTCCTCTTCTCATGGGCCAGAGCATAGCGGCGGGTCCCCGACCGATCAAGCAGGAGATCGCCCCGATCGGGGCTTCAGGACCCGACATAGCGCTGATAGAGGCGCCGGGCCTCGGTCCCCTCGGTCGTCCCCTTCACCAGGGCCCGTCCGTCCGCGAAGACCGTGATCTCCGCCTCCGGGCCCTCGAAGATGAGCAGGAAGTCGTTCCGTCGCACCCGGCCCTCGGCCTCGAGCCGAGCCGCCAGGGCCTCGAGATCGATCCGGGCCCGGTCGCGGGGCAGGACCTGGACCGTGTCCCGGCCGCACAGGCTCACGGTGCGCGACTGCCGCCCGCCCTCCAGGAATTCGAAGCGCCGCCCCGAGCAAACCGGGCAATCCGGACGTGGCCGCGCGGTCTTGCCGCCCAGTTCGACCGCCCGGAAGGGCCAGAGCTCGATCGAGAGCAGGCCCCTGCGGATGCTGTCGAGGTCGCCCACCATGATCTTCAGGGCCTCCGCGACCTGGAGGGAGGCGATCAGGGCCGCTGCCGGCGCGATGATGCCGGCGGTGTCGCAGCTCTCGCCTTCCCCCGGCGGCGGCGGTTCCGGAAAGAGACAGGCCAGGCAGGGCGTGGTCCCGGGAATGATCGTCGCCGTCATCCCGTGCGCGGCGACGCAGGCGCCGTAGATCCAGGGAATCTGCCGCTTCACCGCCAGGTCGTTGATCAGGTAGCGCGTCTCGAAGCCGTCGGTGCCGTCCAGGATGAGGTCGCAGTCGGCGAAGATCGCCTCGGCGTCCTCGGCGCGAAAGTCGCGGACCTCGGCCTCGATCACGACCTCCGAGTTGAGCTCGCGCAGGCGGCGCTCCGCGGCGACCGCCTTCGGCAAGCGCTCCCGGGCGTCCGCTTCGAGGTAGAGACCCTGGCGATGGAGATTGCTCTCCTCGACGTAGTCGCGATCGACCGCGATCAACCGGCCGATGCCGGCCCGGACCAGCTGCTCGGCGATGGCCGAGCCCAGCGCGCCGAGCCCGACCAGCCCCACCGTCGCCGCGCGGATCTTCTCCTGTCCCGCCTCGCCGATGGAGGGGAAGAGGATCTGACGCGAATATCGACCGTCCCGGGCGCTCATGATCCCGGTTTAGCCGTCCCGGCCACCGCGATCAAGCAGCGCCGCGGCGGGCAAATCGGCGGCGGCGATTGAGCCCAGGGCTTCGTCCGGGCATGATCTGCCTGTCTGCGGGCGACATCTCGTCACGGGCTTGATGGACGACCGAGAGGAGCAGAGGTGAGCGAAAGCAACTCAGGACCATTCAAGCGCATCTCGATGCCCTGGTTTCCCTTTTCGGTCCCGGCCACGGTCCTGGCCGCGGCTGCCTTGCTGATCTTCCACGGCGTCTGCGCCCTGGTAGCGCTCGCCTCGAGCGAGTTCGAGGCGGCCGCAGAGGTCCGCAACCTCTTCGTCATGCAGCTCGCCAGCGTCACGCGGTCGTTGAGCCTCGTCGGCCCCTGGTCCTGGCGCTGGCCCTTCTTCGTGGTCTCGGCCTCGGTCCTCGTCCTCTGGGCCTACTTCGGGATCGCGATCTGCCGCTGCCTGGCGCTTCGCCTCGCGCGCGACGAGTACCTCGGCGTGCGCGACGCGCTGTCCTTCGCGCGCACGAAGTTCGGCACGGCGCTGCTCTTTCCGCTCATCGTGGCGGGCTGCATTCTCGTGCTGGCTGCGGCCAACGCCCTGATCGGCAGCCTGATGCAGATCCCCGTCGTCGGGATCGTCTTTCACCTCTTCCTGCCCTTCGCCTACGTCCTCACCGGCCTGATGCTGATCATCTTCTTCAGCGCGCTCTTCGGCGGCGGCATGGTCTCCGGCGCCATCGCGGTCGAGTGCCGCGGAACGCTCGATGCCTGGGGCAAGGCCCTGAACTACACCTTCGCGCGTCCTCTGCACCTCATCGTCTATGTCGTCCTGCTCAAGGTCTTCCTGGTCGATTTCCTCCTCGGCTTCGGCCTTGGCCAGAGACTGCTGCACGCCTGGACCCGCACGAGCCTCAGTCCCCTCTGGACCAACACCGACTTCGAGAACGACCTCGACGGCCGCGGCGACGGTTTCCTCTCCGACGCGACCCACCATGTCTGGTCCTTCTTCGGCGACCTCGCGGCCCTCGGCCTCGCGGCCGTCGTCCTGGCCTTCGCCTTCGGCGGGTTCACGGCGATGTTCCTGATCCTGCGGAAGGATGTGGATGGGATCGACGTCACCGAGATCGAACTCACCGTTCCCGCCGAGACACTGCCTCGGATGGTTGTTGAGGATGGTGAAGGCGCGGGGGCCTGATCGTAGGCT
Organism: Planctomycetota bacterium; assembly: GCA_041601735.1. Lineage (GTDB taxonomy): Bacteria > Planctomycetota > DRQF01 > JACKGY01. The sequence continues at coordinate 5,234 of JBFIHP010000160.1, forward strand.
TACTCGATTCGACCTGCGGGAGGCCTCTCCAGTTCAGGCTGCGTGATGTCGAAGCCGCCTCATGCCGAACTCGAGATCGAGGCGGTAGTCGAGAATGTCGCCGAAATCGATCTTCCCCTTCTGGACTCCGATCAACTCGCCCGGCGTTCGTGTCTCTCCATTGAATCGTGGGCGAATGTAGTTGCGATAGGCGACGAAGAGCCAGGAGTGACGCGCCAACCAGACCCTGCTCTTGGACACCAACCAGGACCTTCGATGTAGCCGGCCAAGGTTGTCTCGCCACATGGCGTTGGTCAGGTTGATGCGATGGAGTGGTGAGCCGGGCCCGCGACGCATCTTGCTCGAGAAGCGGTGGTGCTCGAGGAGGCGCTCGCCAAAAGCACCGCGAGCCAGCGTGGGATAGGTGGACTTCCTGTCGGTCGACAACTCGAAGGTGGCCGAAGCGGCGAAGCGTGAAGCTCCTCGCCGGAAGATCGCTTCGACACACTCTCGGGACCGGTGCGCCCTCGGGCCATGCAGAATCGTGTGGCGTCTGATGATCCTCTGCGACCTCGGTGAGTTAGTTCGTCGCGGGCTCATGGTGGCGTTTCCTTGCTCGACGATGAACATCGAGTCCAGGTCGATGAGCGTGCCCATGGTGACCGGCATTGACACCCGGCACTGTTCGAAGGTCTCGAGTTCATCGAAGGAGAGGTGCCGGAACCCGTCGATCTTCCGTGCCAAGGCATCGTGGAACGACTGACACTGTTCGGCCAGGCGCAGCAGCTTCCGTGCCACGGTGTCGCGGCTCGATCGAGTGACGCGGGCCATTTGCCTCTGGCCCATGCCGCTCACGAAATTGCGGAAACAGAGCTCATCGAGCTCCGGCCGCTTCTGCCTGTAGTCGTAGCGGAAGGTCTGTTCCGAGAACGTAGTTCGACAGGTCTTGCAGCGATATCGCGGCACCGATCTCGAGTCAGATGATCTGACGAAGGTACCCCATCGATGGAAGAAGGAGCGATCCCCCTTGCTCGTCGCCGGGCAGAGGGAGGCGGGGCAGTGCGGAGGTGTGAAAGACACGATCGGTGAGGGCCGTCGAGCGTCGGGGCTGTTTCATTGGACGCCGATGTCGTCGGTTCGGACCCCAAAATGAGAAAGCCCCCCGCGGCTCCCGCGGGGGGCTTTCAACAGCCACTCAGGCCAGTGTCATTGAATGTAGTTGACCTGGATGTCGTCGACGTAGGGCAGCGGATCCCCCTGCATCGTCGCCGGAGGCGCCGGGAACACGGTCGCGATCTGGAACTGGAAGAAGCGGTAGCCATCCAGCTGATCGAACTGCGTGAAGTCCACCGGGCCGACCATCAGCGGATCTCCGGCTGCGTTCGTCGCGGTGGTGGCCGGGTTGCCGGGGCTGCTCGGATTCTCGGCGATGCCGATCACCGTGATGGTCACCGACCCGGTGGGGCCGGGGAAGATCGAGGCCGTGATGCCGGTGTAGTCGGTGGCGTTCGATCCGGTGTCGATCACCCTCGAGGTCGCGGTGCCGTTCACGTTGCTGGCGAAGGAGAAGACCTGAGCCAGGGCCTCGCCGTTGACGATCGAGGTCGTGTTGAAGGTGGTGACGAAGGCGGCATTGCC
>JBFIHP010000161.1:0-6818 GCA_041601735.1 Planctomycetota bacterium
CAACGGACCTTCGACGTCAACGTCTGGGCCAACAAGGTGGTCCTCGACGCGCTCTTCGCCGCCGGCGAGGGCCCCGCCCGGGTCATCGCGATCTCCTCCGGCGCCGCGGTCCGGGGCAGCCGGGGCTGGGGCGGCTACGCGATCTCGAAGGCGGCGCTCAACATGCTGGTCCAGCTCGAGGCGGCCGAACGGCCCGACAGCCACTTCCTGGCCCTGGCGCCGGGCCTCGTCGAGACCGCGATGCAGGATCAGATCCGCGACCTGCCCGAAGAAGAGCGCTTCACCGGCTTCCAGCGCTTGAAAGCGGCCCGCGGGACCGAGAACATGCCCCGTCCCCGCGAGGCGGCGCGTCGGCTCCTGGGCGCGCTCCCCGTTCTCGAAGGTCTCGAGAGCGGCCGCTTCGTCGACATCCGCGATCTGAAAGCTGGCTGACATGACCGCACCCCTGGACCGCCTGCTCGACCTGCTCCCTCCTCGCATCCGCGAGATCGTCGATCGCGAGACGCCCATCCCCACGATCGCGGCCCGTGCCGGTGAGCTGATGGCCGCGGACCCCGGCCTCGTGCGCGCGGACATCGGTCAGATCTCCGGCTTCCGCGACGACCTCGAGGTCCTCTACGGACCGCCGAGCGGTCTGAACGAACTGCGCGCGACCATCGCCGAGGGCTGGAACCTCTCGCACGGCCTGACGCCGCAGACGGGCGGCCTGCGCCGCGAGAACGTCGGCATCACAACCGGCGCCGCCGAGGGCATCGCCGCGCTCTTCAAGTGCCTGGCGCAAGGCAAGAAGGTCGGCATCCCGCGCGGCTTCTGGGAGAACTACCTGAACGGCGTGGCGCTCGCCGGCGGCGACTGCGTCGTCCTCGATTACTTCGACGCCGCGGGTCGCCTCGACATCGAGGGTCTGCGCCGCAGCATCCGCGACGAGAACATCGAACTGCTGGTCGCCAACTTCCCCTGCAATCCGACCGGCGCCGTCCTGGTCGAGGAGGAGGCGCGCGCGCTCGGCGCCCTCATCGAGGAGCTGAACATCCCCTGCATCGCCGACGAGGTCTACGACCGCCTGCGCTACGACGGGGTGAAGGCCCTCAGCCTCCTGCCCTTCGCGCCGGGGCACGTGATCGCGGTGTCGTCCGCCTCGAAGGAGTACCTCCTGCCCGGCGCCCGCGTCGGCTACGTTCTCAGCGCGCGGAGCCAGGTCACCGACCTGGTCCTGCGCAAGTTGATCCGCGCCTCGTCGGGCGGCCCGAACGTCCTCGGCCAGCGGCAGATGCTGAGTCGCCTGAGCGCCGACCTCGAGGACCTCCGCGCCGGCCGCGAGCCGGGCCTGCTCTCGTCGGTGCGCGACGAGATGGCGCGGCGCCGCGACGGCCTGCTCGAGGTGCTCGAGTCCTTCGGCTTCGGCAGCGTCGGCCGCCCCGGCCACCGGCCGGAGGGCACGATCTTCCTCATGGCCTCATTGCCCGACTGGTGGCGCGACGACGAGGAGGCCTTCGCCCGCGCGGCCCTCGAGGCTCGCTGCGTCAGCACCGTGCCCGGCACCGCCTTCGGGCTCCCGGGCTCCGTGCGCTTCAGCTACGGCGGCATGACCGTCGAGCGCATCGCGAAGCTCGCCGACAACCTCGACCGCTTCCGCGCCCAGACCATCCTCTGATCGTCGAAGCACCGAACCGACAAGTCGGCAATCGAGAGGAGCGCCGGCCCGACAGGCCGGCATTCGATGCTTGCGGCGCGAAGAAGCCGTTCTGTCAGAGCGGCGCTCCTCGGCGCTCCTCGGCGCTCGCGGCGCGAGATCGATACCCTCTCAGCGCAGGCGCAATCGCGAGAGCGCGGGGCCTACCGGCTCAACGAGCACCCGGTCCTCGAGGCTCTCGAGGAAGCGCAGGCTCCCCGCGCGCCAGAGGTCGGCGTGCAGCACGAAGACCGGTCGCCCGGCGCGGAGTTCGGCGAGAATCCCCACGACATCCTCGCTCGCAACGCGTCCGACCGCCGGTCGCGAGACGAGGCGACCCTCGATCTCGACGGTGATCGACTTCGAGGCGTACTCCTCGTCGCGCGAGAGCAGCCGGATCTCGCGTCCGCCGAGATCGGGAGCCGCCGCTCTCAGGTAGTCGGGCGGGAGCGCCGTCAGCAGGAGGGCGTCCTCCGGCGTCGTCTCGCTCAGCGCGCGGACGGAGAGATAGCGCTGCGGCGCGGCGACCCGCGACTCCTGCCAGCGCAGCACCAGCGCGAGCGCGAGCGCCGCCGTCACCGCCAGCGTGCCGACGATCCGCGCCCGTTCCCGCAGCAAGGGCAGCCCGAGCCCGGCCGCGAGCGCGATGACCGGCGGAAAGAGCGGCAGGAAGTAGCGGGGCCTCCCCGAGTAGTAGCGCAGGTGCAGCCAGAGGTAGGGCAGGGCGATCGCGACCACCAGGATCGCGAGCCGGAGCCCCCTCTGCCCCCGCGCGCGCCGACCCTCGGGTGCGCCAAAGCGGGCCTGGAGGGGCAGCAGCAGGAGAGCCAGGCCGAGCAGCGAGGGCCAGTGCGTGTCCATGAGGTTCCCGAGGTTGCGCCCGAAGGCGCCGACGGGGAAGACGATCTCGGGGTGGTCGTAGATCGCGGAGACCCAGTAGCGGTAGCCGCTGCGGAAGGGGTCGCCGTAGGCGCCGAGGTTCCAGAGCAGCATGGCGAGGCCGGCCAGGACGGCCGGGGCCGCCATCCAGAGGAGGCGGGGCAGGCCGTCGCGGAGGCCGTGCCGGCGCAGGAGGAGGACGGCGGCGGCGATGCCGAGCACCCCGAGCGCCGGTCGCAGGAGGAAGGCCGCGGTCATGACGAGGCCGCAGCGCAGCGGGTTGCAGGCGTCCTCCGGTTCCTCGGGGTCGGCGAGCCGGAGGAGCCCGAGCATCGCCCAGAGCGCCGCGGCCGTGGCCGGAACGTCGGTCATGATCTCGGCCGACCAGAAGCGGAACATCGGCAGGGCCAGCAGCAGCGCCCCGGCGGCGAGCCCCGCCTCCGATCCGCCGATCGCGCGCCCCAGCCGGTAGGTCATGAAGACGCAGGCGAGGGCGCAGAGGAAGACCGGCAGGACCGCGAGGCCCGGGTGTTCACCCAGGAGGAAGACCGGCGCGAGCAGCCAGCCGAACCAGGGCGGGTAGCGCGGCGGCAGTTCCAGCCCGTCGGGGCAGATCGTGAAGGACTCACCCCGGGCCAGCTTCATCGCCCCCGCCACCTGTTCGATCGAATCCGGCGAGATCCGCATCTCGGCCGCCCGGTCGAGCGGCGTCCACAGCGCGACTCCGGCCGCGAGCAGCAGCAGGGTAAGAAGCAGGGTCTCTCTGCGCAGGGGAATCGCCATGCCTCGATAATCGACCATGAAGCGCGCGAAGCTGCAACCCGGGTAGGAGGCCGGCCATCGCGAGGAGCGCCGACCCGACAGGCTTCGATGCTCCAGGAGAGAGGAATGCCGCTCTGTCAGAGCGGCGCTCCTGGGTCGCAACAGGAGCGCCGGCCCGACAGGCCGGCCTGCGATGCTCCAGGAGAGAAGAAGGCCGCTCTGTCAGAGCGGCGCTCCTGGGTCGCGGCTCTCCCGCCGCGGATCTCGCGTCCGACCGGCATCGCGACGAAGAAGGCCCCGATCCGGGGAGGATCGGGGCCTTCTTCAGCGCGATGAGGCTCGGGGCGGGATCAGCGCCAGCGGAGCAGCATCTTGGTGGGGGAGAACTCGAGGTTCACGCCCTCGGCCGGGGTGACGTCGTGGGTCTTCAGGAAGCGCACGCGGACGTGGTCGCCCTTCGGCTCGAGCGCGACCAGGACCGAGATGTCGTCCTGGAGCTTCTTCACGTAGTCCGGGACCTTCACGCCCTCGAGATCGTCGGCGCTGCGATGGGTGTGCGCGCTCATCCAGATCTCGCAGTCGAAGTCCTGGGCGAGCTTCTTCAGCGCCTTGATCTCGGCGGCGTCAACCGTCTCGAAGTCCGGCCAGTTCTGCAGCTCGATCAGGCCCGGGCGGAACTGGGCGTGCTCGCCGAGGAAGTCCAGGGTCTTGCGCAGGCGATCGGTGCAGAAGCTGTCCGACCTCCAGGTGTAGATCTGCTTGTGGCGCTCGACCTTGGTCATGATCTGCGCCTGATCCTTCATGCCGTGGGCCTCCATCATGGCGTGGAGGACCTCGTCATCGTAGGCGCGAACCTCGTCGACGCTCTTGTTGAGGACGGCGTGCAGGGTGTTGACCCCGTTCATGGCGTGGTCGATCGCGATCGAGGTGAGGATCGCGACCTTGCCGGTGCCGTGGCGGCTCATGATGACGCCGAGATTGCCGGCGCCGAGACCACCCTTCAGCACCTTGTCGAAAACTCTCAGCGGACGGTTCTGGTCCGTGATGCTCATGGTGATTCCTTTCCTTACTTCTTCTCGGCTTCCTTCTCGGCCTTGTACTTCGCGACGAGTTCCTCGCCCAGCTCGCGGGGGACCGGAGCGTAGCGGTGGAACTCCATCGAGAACTCGGCCTTGCCCTGCGTGGCCGACCGGAGGTCGGTCGCATAGCCGAACATCTCGGACAGCGGGACCTCGGCCTCGATGCGGACGAAGCCGGTGTCCTCGGTGGTACCGATCAGGACGCCCCGGCGCTGGAGCACCGTGCCGACCATCTCGCCCTGGAACTCGCTCGGACCCTCGATCGCCACAGTCATGATCGGCTCGAGGACCTGCGGGTTACCCTTCATGTAGTACTCGCGGAAGCAGCCGCGGGCCGCGGCCTGGAAGGCCATGTCCGAAGAGTCGACCGCGTGCGAGGCGCCGTCCTTCAGCTCGACGATGAGGCCGTCCACCGGCGAACCGATGAGCGGGCCCTCCTCGAGCATCGAGCGGAAGCCCTTCTCGACCGAGGGGATGTACTCGCGCGGGATGTTGCCGCCGGTGACGTTGTTGTTCATCACGTAGGCGCCCTCCTCGTTGGGGAGGAGCGAGCCGATGATGCGGCCGTACTGACCGGAACCGCCGGTCTGCTTCTTGTGCGTGTAGTCGAAATCGACCGCCTTGGTCATGCGCTCGCGGTAGGCCACCTTCGGCTGGCCGACGATCACCTCGCAGTCGAACTCGCGCTTCATGCGCTCGACGTAGACCTCGAGGTGCAGCTCGCCCATGCCCGAGATGATGGTCTCGGCGCTCTTCGGGTCGACCCGGACGCGGAAGGTCGGGTCCTCCTTGGTGAAGCGCTGGAGGGCCTTCGACATGTTCGCCGTGCCCTTGCGGTCCTTCGGCGTGATCGAGAGATCGATCACGGTGTTCGGGACGTGCATCGAGCCGCAGCTGAGCTGGGTCCGGTCGTCGCGGAAGGTGTCGCCCGACGCGCAGTCGATACCGAAGAGGGCGACGATGTCGCCGGCCTCGGCCTCCTCGATATCCTCCATCTTGTTGGAGTGCATGCGGACGAGGCGACCGACCTTGTGCTTCTTGTTGGTCCGGGCGTTCCAGATGGTGTCGCCCTTCTTCACCCGGCCCTGGTAGACGCGGATGTAGGTGAGCTGGCCGTAGGCGCCGTCCTCGAGCTTGAAGGCGTAGGAGAGCAGGGGCTTCTCCGGATCGCTCTCCATGATGATGCGCTCCTCCTCGTTCTCGGGGTTGAGCGCGTAGTTCTTGACGTCGGTCGGGTCCGGCAGGTAACGGGTGACGGCGTCGAGGAGCAGCTGGACGCCGCGGTTCTTGTAGGCGGAGCCCAGGAAGACCGGGCAGAGCTCGAGGGCGATCACGCCCTTGCGGACCGCGGCGTGGATGAGGTCCTCGTTGACCTCCTCGCCGGAGAGCACCGCCTCCATCAGCTCGTCGCTGAAGTCGGCGAGCGCGTCGAGCATGGCCTCGCGCCGGGTCTCGGCCTCGATCTGGAGCTCCTCGGGGATCGCCTCCTCGCGGATGGTCTCGCCGTTCGGGCCCTCGAAGTAGATGGCCTTCATCCGGACCAGATCGACGACGCCCGCGTGCTCGGCCTCGAGGCCGATCGGGATCTGCATCATCACCGAGTTCAGCTTGAGCTTCTCGCGGAGCTGATCGCAGACGCGGGCGGGGTTGGCGCCCGTCCGGTCGCACTTGTTGACGAAGGCGAGACGCGGAACGTTGTAGCGCCGCATCTGGCGATCGACGGTGATCGACTGGCTCTGGACGCCGGCCACGCCGCAGAGGACGAGGATCGCACCGTCGAGCACGCGCAGCGAGCGCTCCACCTCGATGGTGAAGTCGACGTGGCCGGGCGTGTCGATGATGTTGATCGGGTGCCCCTTCCACTCGACGTGGGTCGCGGCCGAGGCGATGGTGATACCACGCTCGCGCTCGAGATCCATCGAGTCCATGGTGGCGCCGACGCCATCCTTGCCGCGGACCTCGTGGATCGCGTGGATGCGGTTCGTGTAGAAGAGAATGCGTTCGGTCAGCGTCGTCTTGCCCGAGTCGATGTGGGCTGAGATGCCGATGTTACGCAGCTTGTTGAGCTCGAATCCCATGGCTCTTGGTCCGAAAGTCCTGTTCTTGCGCGGGTTAGTTCGCCGAGCGGTACGATCTTCGTCGTTCCGATCGTCGTGACGACCGGCACGTTCGGTCCTGCGCCCGGGGCGCGTGACGCTTCATCGTGACGGCTGTCCCGGGGTGCCGGACAGGCCAACCCGCGGGATGCGTTCCGGCCGCGAGCGGCCGCCGATCGACGGTGGATGGCCCGCCCGGAACGTCTCGGGATCCTTTTAAATCGCCCCTGGGCTCCCAAGAGCAAAATCGTGAAACTTCAGGGACTTCGGGCCGGTTGGACATCAGGAACGAGGCCGGGTCCAGGACCTGGATCGGTCGGCGCCCCGGGC
>JBFIHP010000162.1:0-6802 GCA_041601735.1 Planctomycetota bacterium
AGGAGGGCGGCGAGTTCGAGGTGCTCGAGTTCGTGATCGGACGGACCAACAAGGATCCCTCCCGCGCCCGCATCTCGGTGCGCGCCCCCGATTCGGCGAAGCTGGACGAGATCCTGGAGGGCCTGCGCTACCTCGGCGCCCAGGTGGCGGTCGAGGACGCGGTCTTCGTGCCCGCCGAACGCGAGGGCATCCTCCCCGACGAGTTCTACTCGTCCACCAACTTCGCCACCTCGGTGCGGATCGACGGCGTCTGGCATCCGGTCGCCGAGCAGAAGATGGACTGCGCCGTGGTGCAAGGTCCGGACGGTCCGGTCTGCCGCAAGCAGCGCCTTGTGGCCGCCGGGGAGCCGGTCCTCCTGCGCGGGCGCGGCATCCGCGTGAAGCCGCCGGAGCGCGATCGCAGCGCCTCGGTCTTCGGCTTCATGTCCAACGACGTCTCGATGGAGACCAACAAGGGTCTCGTCATCGACGGCGTGGCGCGCGCGCTGCGCGAGGCGCGTGCCGCCGGCAAGCGCATAGCCATCGTGCCCGGGCCGGCCGTCATCCACTCGGGCGGCGATCGGGCGCTCGCGGCCCTGGTGCGCGAGGGCTTCATCGACGTCGTCCTGACCGGCAACGCCTTCGCGGTGCACGACCTCGAGAAGGCCATCCTGCACACGAGCCTCGGGGTCTGCCAGATGAGCGGCCGCGCGGTCGAGGGCGGCAGCCGCAATCATCTCTTCGCCATCAACGCGGTGAATCGCGCCGGCTCGATCGCGGCGGCGGTCGAAAGCGGGCTGGTGAAGAGCGGCGTCATGTACGAGCTGGTCAAGAAGGGCGTGCCCTACGTCCTCGCCGGCTCGATTCGCGACGACGGGCCGCTGAACGACGTCATCCGCGACATCACCGAGGCGCAGATGGCCTACGTGGAGGCCCTGAAGGACGTCGGCGTCTGCATGATCCTGGCCTCGGCCCTGCACGGCATCGCGGTCGGCAACCTGATCCCCGAGAGCGTCCGCACGGTCTGCGTCGATATGACGGAGGCGCTCCCGTTGAAGCTCTCCAACCGCGGGACGATGCACGCCGTCGGCCTCGTCACCGACGTCGGCTTCTTCCTCGATCGCCTCCACCGGCAGCTCTCCGATCCCGAGGACGGCGAGAGCTGATCAGCTCTCGGTCGTCCCGTCGATCTCGCCGCGGGCCGCGAGGCGTTCGGCCTCCTTCCGGCCGAAGTGGAAGAAGAGCCCCGGCGTCACCAGGAAGTCGAGCGCCGTGCTGGTCAGGAGGCCGCCGATCATGACGGTCGCGACCGGATAGAGCAGCTCGCGCCCGGGCTGTCCCGGCGCCAGCGCGAGCGGCAGGAGCCCGATGCCGCTGGTGAGCGCGGTCATCAGGATCGGGATCGCGCGCTCGCGACCGGCCCGGAGGATCATCTCGACCGAGAAGGGCTCACCTTCCTCGCGCATCAGTTGCAGGTAGTGATCGACCAGGAGGATCGCGTTGCGGGTCGAGATGCCGAGCAGCGCGATCATGCCGATGAGGGTGGCGATCGAGACCACCTGGGAGCTCATCAGTACGTAGGCGACGGCGCCGATGAAGGCGATCGGACGCGAGAAGAGCACAAGCGCCGCAAGTCGGGGCGAGCGAAAGTGCAGGTAGAGGATGATGAACATCGCGAGCAACGAGACCAGGCTGAGCACCTTGATGACCCGGCTGGCCTCCTGCTCCGCCTCGAACTGCCCGCTGATCTTCACGGCGTAGCCGCCGACGGCCTCGAGCTCGGCGCGCAGGTCGCCCAGGGCGGCGTCCACGTCCTCGACCACCTCCGAGAGCGAGCGGCCCTCGACGTTCAGCTGCACGACGACCCGGCGCTCGGCGTTCTCGCGGTTGATGTTGTTGGGAGTCTTGGTGACGGCGACGCGGGCGACGTCCGAGACGAGGGCAAGCCGGCCGTCGGAGCTGCGCAGGGTCATCTGGCCGATCTTGTCGAGGTCGTCGCGATCGTCCTCCTCGAGCCGCACCACGATCGGAAAGCTGATGCGTCCGACCCGCATGCTCGAGACCTCCTCGGCGCCCATGGCGAGGTTGACGGTCTCGGCCAGGTCGGCCACGCCCAGGCCGCGCACCGCGAGCGCGTCGCGATCGGGGGCGATCTCGACCTGGTCGATCAGGATCTGCGGTTCGACGTAGAGATCGCGCACGCCGGGAATGCCCTCGATCGCATCGTGGGCGCGCTGCGCGGCCTTGCGGAGCAGATCGAGTTCGGGCCCCGAGATCTTGATGGCGACGGAGGCCGTCACTCCCGAGAGCAGATGGTCGAGCAGGTGCTTCAGGGGTTGCTCGGTCGAGCTGATGACGCCGGGGAAGTCGGCCGCGATGCGATCGCGGATCTCCTCGAGGACGTCCTCGCGACTGCGCTCCGAGTCGGGGTCGATCGTGACGATGAGCTCGGAGACGCTGGCCGGCACGGCGTGCTCGTCGCCGGCCGCGCGCCCGGTCCGACGGGCCACGTGGGCGACGCCATCGATCTCGCCGAGGACCCGCTCGAGCCGGCCGCCGAAGGCGACCGAGGTGGCCAGGCTCGCGTCCGGGTCGAGGATCAGGTTGACCTGATAGGAACCCTCGTTGAACTCGGGCAGGAATGACCGGCCCAGCGAGAAGAAGCCGAAGCCGCTGATCACGACGAGTCCGACCAGGACCGCGATGATGAGCGGCGTGTGGTCGAGCGCGAGACGGGTCACCGCGTTCGAGGCCCGGTGGATCCAGCGGACGAGGAAGCCGCCGTACTCGCGCTCGCGCGCCCGGCGCATGCCGAGCAGGTAGTAGCAGAGGACCGGCGTGACGGTGAGGGCGATGAGGAGCGAACTCATCACGCTGACGATGTAGGCGAGCCCGATGGGGGCGAAGAGCCGGCCCTCGATGCCGGAGAGGAAGAAGAGCGGGAGGTAGACGACCGAGACCAGGAGCGTGCCGTACATGACCGGCTTCCTGATCTCGCTCGAGGCGCGGAAGACGACCTCGAGCACGGGTCGCTTCACCGCCGCCGCGGCGTTCTCGTGCAACCTCCTGAAGACGTTCTCGACGTCGACGATGGCGTCATCCACCAGGGTGCCGACCGCCACCGCGAGCCCTCCCAGGGTCATCGTGTTGATGCCGAGGCCGAAGGCCTCGAAGACGATGGCCGCGCAGGCGACGCTCAGCGGGATCGCCGTCAGGGTGATGAGCGTCGTGCGGAAGTTGAGCAGGAAGAGGAAGAGGATCACGACCACCAGCAGACCGCCGTCGCGCACGGCGTCGATGACGTTGCCGATGGCGCGCTCGATGAACTCCGATTGCTTGAACAGATCGTCGTGGATCTCGATGCCGGGAGGCAGCGATTTCGCGAGCGCGTCGAGTTCGGTCTCGATGCGCGCCGTGAGGTCGAGGGTATCGACGCCCGGCTGCTTCGAGATGACCATGATGACGCCCGGGTGCCCGTCGATGCCCGCGTCGCCGGTCGGGACCGCCGTGGGCCCGAAGACGACCTCGGCCACGTCACCGATGCGGAGCGGGCGGACCGGGTCGTCGCGCAGCGAGGCCTTGGCGATCTCCTCGGGGTCGCGCACGAGACCGGGGACGGCGACCAGGGGGCCGCGCGCTCCGATCTCGAGGTAGGCGCCCGTCGCGTTGAGGTTGGAGCGCCTCACGGCCTCCTCGACCTCGACCAGGGTGACGTCGAAGGCGCGCAGCTTCTCGGCATCCACCACGACCTGAAGCTCGGTCGGCTGGCCGCCGATGGTGACGATCTGGGCGATCCCGGAGATCGCCAGCATGCGCGGCTTGAGGTCGCGATCGACGAGCAGGCGCAGCTCGTCGGCGCTCGTCTTGCCGTCGGTCGAGGCGAAACCGATCAGCTGGATCTGGCCCATGATGCTGCTGATCGGCGCCATGAAGGGCGTTAGCCCCTCGGGCAGATGAGGCAGCGCCTGCTGGAGCTTCTCGGCGACGATCTGCCGGTCGACGTGGATGTCGGTATCCCAGTCGAACTCGACGTAGACCACCGACAGCCCCGTCCCGCTCGCGGAGCGGACGCGGAAGACGCCCGAGGCGCCGTTCATCAGCTGCTCGATCGGCCAGCTCACCAGCTGCTCGACGTCCTCGGGGATCATCCCCGGCGCCTCGGTCATCACGGTGACGACCGGGCGGTTCAGATCGGGGAGGACGTCGATCGGCATGCGCGAGGCGCTGTAGAGTCCGTAGCCGCCGACCAGAAGGGCGAGCAGCAGGACGATGCCGCGGCCCTCCAGCGAGGCCTTGATGATGGCATTCAACATGCTGTCTTCCTCAATGTCCGTGGCCCGCGTGGGCATCCACCTTCGTCGCGCCGGCGTTCATCGCGAGTCCCAGGGCGTAGGCGCCCGACATGACGACGCGATCGCCGCTGAAGAGATCGCCGGCATCGTCGACGGAGATCACCGCATGGCGCTGGTCGCGATGCGCGACCACGACGGGAACCGCGCGGAACGAATCGCCGTCCTCGACGAAGACGACCGTGTCCGGGCCGATCGTGGTGAGCGCCGCGAGCGGCAGGACGAAGGCCTCATCGATCGCGTGCTGGGGGATGCCCACGAGAAAGCGCAGTCCCGGCCGCAGGCTCCAGCTGCGGAAGCGGCGCCCCTGACCGTCCGTAGACTCGTGCGCGACGCTGTTGTCGAGCCGCGCCCAGATGCGTGTGCCCTGGCCCGTCTCGTCGCCGGTCGCCTGATCGAGGGTGATCGCCTCGATCTCGGGTCCGGAACCGGTCACCAGGGGCCGGGCGCTACAGGCGCCTTCCACGCCCAGCACCGCCAGCGCGGTCGCCTGTTCACCGCCGACCGGGTCGATGCGGAGTCGCAGCCGGCAGTGATCACTCAGGACGAGCATGCGCTCACCCTTGGCGATTCGGCTGCCGGGCTGGACCAGGACCTCGGCGACATCCCAGTCGTCGTGATCGCCGTCGTCGGGTGCGAGGATCGTCACCAGGGGCTCGAGCGCACCGCTCGCCGCCAGCCGGGAGATCTCGGCGACGCTCATGCCCTTCTGGAGGAGGGCGCCGATCTCGAGGAAGTGCGCGGCCGCGGTCTTCTCGCTCGCGAGCAACGCGACGAGCTCATCGCTAACGAGTCCGCCCGCAGCCATCTCGGCGACCGTCGCCACGGCCCAGCGGTCGGCCTTCAGGGCGTCGGGCAGGGTCTCGAAGAGCCGCGAGGCCGCGTCGGTCCAGAGGCCGTTGTGCTCGAGGGCTCGGCGCCAGGTCTCCTGGCCGAGGTCGGGGATCGTGTCGCCGGCGGCCATCTTGCCGATCTGCTCGATGCTGAAGCCGTGCTTCTGGAGTTCGAGGCGCGCCTGCTCGTAGGCCCGTTTCGCGCGGAGGAGCTGGTAGCGCAGGTCGATCGCCGTCTGGCGGGGGAGGACCGGCATGCTGTCCGCCTCCGTCTCGGTGAACTTCGACACGCGCGCGAGCTCCTCCTCGAAGATCGTCACCTCCTCCTGGGTGCGGCGCAGCTCGGCGACGCTCTGGTGCACCGCTTCTCGCGCGGGCGTCAGCACCTCGCCGGTGAGTTCGAGCGTCGGCCGGGGGATCGGATCGCGCAGGTAGCGCAGCAGGACGACGCCCTCGGGCGCCACCATGCCGGGATCCGCCAGGACCTCGACGACCAGGCCGCCGATGGGCGCCGTGATCGGCCGCGAGTTTCTCGCCGTGGCGGTGATCGTCCCCAGGACCTCGCGTCGCTTCAGATAGGTCTCGACCTTCAATGGCGCTCGCGTGACGCCCATGTTGCGCAGGGCCTGCTCGCTGAAGTGCGGATGGTCATGCGCATCGTCTTCGGCCGCATGGTCGGCGTCGTCCTCGGCATGGACGTGACCGGGCGCGTCGTGATCGTGGTCGTCGCCGGCATGGTCGTGTCCCGGCGCGTCGTGATCGTGATCGTCGCCGGCCTCGTGGTCGTGGCCGTCATCGACGGCGGACCGGTCGACCTCGGATTCCTGCGGCGGTCGGCTCGTGGGCGCGACGCTGCAGCGACCGGCCCAGATGCCGAGCAGCGCGAGCCCGATCGCCGCGATCGTCAAGGTGATCGTGCGTGCCATCATCGTTCTACCTCCTCGGCGTTCGGGTTCTCGGTGGGCGTCGCGGGCTCCGGGTCGATCGACTCGCCGGGGAAGACCCGGAGCGGCAGGCCGACCACGGCCTCGAGTTCGGCCCAGGCGCCGCGGAGCTCCTGGTCGGCATCGAGGCGGTCCAGTTCCAGGCGTCGCCCCTGTCGTTCGGTCTCGAGCAGGCGCAGGGCGTCGGTCGAGCCGGCGGCGAGGGCCTGTCGCACGCGTTCTCGATTGCGCGCGATCTCGGGCAGGAGCTCCTCGTCCAGCAGGCGTAGCCGCTCGGTGGCGACCTCGAATTCGAGGAGCGCATGGTCGAGCCGGGCGAGCAGCTCGTTCGCCTTGGCCGCGAAGCTCTCGCGGGCCTCCTCACGCCGGGCCTCGGCCTCGGCGATCTCCTTCTGGTTGCGGTCGAAGATCGGCAGCTCGATGCCGAGCGCGAGGCCGAAGACCTGCCGGTCCTCGCCGGCCTCGTCCTCGCCGGAGAAGCCCAGCTGCAGGTCGGGGTACTGCTCGGCGACGGCGAGTCGCAGCGCCGCTTCGGATTCCTCGTAGGCGGCGCGTCGACGCGCCAGCTCGCCGTTCTCCGCGGCGATCAGGCGGATCAGCTCGTCGCGCCCGGGGCGCGCGAGCCCGGAGCGCGGGAGTCGATCGACCGAGATCGATCCGATCAGCTCCGGCGCCACGCCGATCAGGGCGGCGAGCA
>JBFIHP010000163.1:0-6782 GCA_041601735.1 Planctomycetota bacterium
CCGGGGAAGATGAAGGTCTTGATGAAGTCGACCTCGCGGCGCGCGCGCTCGAAATGGCGTTCGCCGATCGTGATCGTCTGCATCACCATCAGCCCGTCCGGCTCGAGCAGATCGGCGCAGCGGCGGAAGAAGGTGTCGTAGAACTGCGGGCCGACGGCTTCGATCATTTCCACCGACACCAGCTTGTCGAAGCGGCCTTCCAGGTTGCGGTAGTCCTCGAACAACACGGTGATGCGATCCTCGAGGCCGGCCTCGCGAACGCGGCGGCGCGCGAACTCGTACTGCTTCTGCGAGATCGTCGTCGTCGTCACGTGGCAGTCGTGATGGGCGGCGAGATGGATGGCGAAGGCCCCCCAGCCGGTTCCGATCTCGAGCACCCGATGGCCGGGGCGGATGTCCATCTTCTCGGCCATCATCTCGAGCTTGGCGATCGAGGCCTCCTCCATGGTCATGTCCTCGCGCCGGAAGACGCCGGCGGAGTACATCAGGGTGGGGTCGAGCCAGAGCGAGAAGAAGTCGTTGCCGAGGTCGTAGTGGGCCGCGATGTTCTTCTTCGACCCGCTCAGGGAGTTGCGACGCAGCGCGTGGGCGAGGCGCAGGATCGGAGCGCCGAGCCGGGCGAGGCCGCGATCGAGGCCCTCGTTGACGCCCTCGTCGGCGACGATCATCGCGAGCAGGACCGTGAGATCACCGGTGGTCCACCAGCCCTGCATGTAGCTCTCGCCGGCGCCGACCGAGCCCTTCAGGGCGACCGCGGACCAGAACCGGGGATCATGGACCCGGACCTCGACCTCGCGTTCCGGGCGTGCGGCGCCGACGACCCGCCGCAGGCCGTTCTCGACGAAGACGATGCGGCCGCGCCGGAGGTTCTGGAGGCGGCTCAGGACCGCGGATCGCGAGATCCGGTCGATGAGACCGGCCTTGGCGGCCGTGCCGCCGAGCGTGAGGACCTTGCCGTTCATGATCTCGAGAGCTCCTCTTTCGTTTCGATATCGGTCTCGGGGTGGTCGAAGAAGGGCGTGCCCTTCAGCTTCAGGCGCAGGGCCTGCCAGTAGATCGCGAAGGCGACCCGCAAGCCCATGAGGGGCTGGCGCAGGAGGACTCCGCGCAGCGACTTCGCCGTGAAGGGCTCGCGCCGGAGGGTCATCGAGACGTCGAAGACCTCGCGCCCGTCCTGAAGGTTGCGCATGTGGACGGCGAGCGCCTCGCCGGGCCGACCCGCGCGCCAGTGGTATTCCTGGTTCATGGGCATGAAGGGCGAGACGTGGAAGGTCTTCGCGAAGCGGGCCTCGAAGCCCCCGCGGGCGTCGCGGTGCTCCGGGCCGAGGACGTAGTGATGGCGCTCGAGCCAGGGCGTGTTGGTGATCTCCGCCATCATGGCGACCGGCTCTCCGTCCTCGTGAGCGAAGTAGAAGCTCACGGGATTGAACGAGAAACCGAAGGCCCGGATCTGGGTCAGCAGCTGGATCGGTCCGCTCGGTCGGATACCGGTCGCGTCCTCGATGCTGTCGCGGACGCAGTCGCGGAGATCGAGTTCCGGGTCGCCGTGATAGTCGCCGCGGGCGAAGCGCCAGGGGGCGGCGCGGCGGGCCGAGACCAGCGCCACCGGATCGAGGATCTCGGGCAGATCGTCGAGATCGAGCGCGAGCAGGCCCAGGCCGTAGCTGAACTCGTGGTGGACGGGTTCGTGGCGTCGGTGCCGGACGGCTCCGCGATAGATGGCCGAAAGCCCGCTCATAGGGTTTTCCCGAATCCCCTGGCCACGGCGAGGGCGCTGTTCACGCCGTCTTCATGGAAGCCGTGGCCCCAGTAGGCGCCACAGTACCAGATCCGATCGGCCCCGGAGATCTCGTCGCGGCGCAGGCGAGCGGCCTGGCTCTGCGGCGTGTAGACGGGATGCTCGTAGTGGAAGGAATCGATGGCGCCGGGGCTCTCCGCGAGTTCCGGCCGGTCCAGCGTGACCAGGAAGGTCTCGGCAGCCTCGAGCGACTGGAGCACGTTCATGTCGTAGGTGATCGCCGGCGCCTGACCCTCGCGATCGGGGAGACGGTAGTTCCAGGCGGCCCAGGCCTTGCGCCGCCGCGGCATGATCGAGGTGTCCGTGTGCAGGACGACCTCGTTCCGCCGATAGGGGAGAGCACCGAGGATCTCGCGCTCCGCCGCCGTGGGTTCGGCCAGCATGCGCAGGGCCTGGTCGCTGTGGCTCGCGATGACGACCTGGTCGAAGACCTCGCGCCCGCCCTTCGCGTCCTCGACGACCACGCCTTCCGGGCTGCGCGCGACGCGGCTGACCGGGGTCCCGGTCCGGATGCGGTCATGGAAGGGCTTGATGATCTCGTCCACGTAGGTCGAGGAGCCCCCGTCCACGACCAGCCATTGCGGTCGATCGTCGATGTTCAGCATGTCGTGGTTGGCGAAGAACTCGACGAAGTACCGGGCCGGGTAGCGGCGGGTCGTCTCCGGCGGCGCGGACCAGAGCGCCGAGCCCATGGGCAGCACGTAGTGCTCGACCAGCTCGCGCGAGAAGCCCTCGCGGTCGAGCCAGTCTCCGAGTTCGAGCTCGTAGTCGGCGGGCCCGTTCAAAAGCTCCATGGCGCGGCGATTGAAGCGCAGGATGCCCCTCACCATGCGCCAGAACGAGGGCCGCAGGATGTTGCGCCGCTGGGCGAAGAGGGTGTTCAGGTCGGTGCCGTTGTACTCGAGGTCGTCGCGATCGGAACGAACGCCGAAGCTCATGTCGGTCGGCTTCGCGGCGACGCCGAGGCGCTCGAGGATGGTCGAGAACTTCGGGTAGTTCTTGCGATTGAAGACGATGAAGCCGCTATCGACTCGATGACGCCCGTCGGGGCGGTCGAGCTCGTGCGTGTGGGTGTGCCCGCCGATCCGGTCGGAGGCCTCGTAGACCGTGATCTCGTGATCGCCCTGGAGCATCCAGGCGCTCACCAGACCCGATATCCCCGTACCTATGATCGCGATCCGCATGCCTGGTCACCCGAGGAAAAGGAACCCGCGGGCGCCCGGTGGGCGCTCCGCGGGTCTCGGTCGGCGCTCATGTGCCGACTCATCGACGATGTCGTCGCCTGTGAAAACGGGCGAGAGGGGGCCACTTCGGGGACGAGCGCGACGCAAAATCTGCTGACACCGAACCCTCTCGCCGACGTTAGTTCGCTCATCGATCCGATCCGGATTCAACGCGACCGAGAAGCCGGCGAAAACAGCTCTCCAGGTCCTGATCACCGAACTCGAATCCGCTCTCCAGCAGGCGCGTCGGTGCGACCCGCTGACTCGAGAGCAACATCGCGTCCGCCATCTCGCCGAAGACCGCTCGCGCGGCGAAGGCCGGAACGGGGAAGATGGTCCGACGACCGAGGGTGCGTCCGAGCGCCCTCGTCCATTCCTGATTGGTGACGGCGCGCGGCGCCGTGACGTTGACCGCGCCGACGAGATCGTCGTGCCGCAGTGCGTGCAGCACGCTCGCGGCCGCGTCGTCGATCGAGACCCAGCTCATGACCTGGTCGCCGCGCCCGAGGCGCCCGCCCAGGCCGAACCTGAAGGGCGGCAGCATCTTCGCGAGCGCGCCGCCGCGCGGGCTGACGATCACGCCGAAACGCAGCTTCACCACGCGCGCACCGAAGTCGGCGGCGCGGTCGGCCTCCGCTTCCCAGGCGCGGCAGGCCTCGGCGAGGAAGCTCTTGCCGGAGGGTGCGTTCTCGTCGAGAGCCTCGTCGCGGCTCTCGCCGTAGAAGCCGATGGCCGAGGCGCAGACGAAGCGCCGCGGCGGGTTCTTCAGGCGACGGAGCGAGTCGATGAGCGCGCGGGTGCCGTCGACGCGGCTGCTCCGGATCGCGGCCTTGCGCTTCTTCGTCCAGCGTCCGGCCGCGACGTTCTCGCCGGCGAGATGGACGAGGGCGTCGAAGCCCTCGAGTGCCTCGGGTCGATCGAGGCCGGTCTCGACGTCGAAGCGCAGGGTCTCGCTCGACCGGCCGATCTCGAGGACCTCGTGCCCGCCGGAGCGGAGCAGGGCCGAGAGCGCCCGGCCGAGGAGGCCGCTGGCCCCGACGACGGCGACGCGGAGCTTCGGACCGGCGTAGCGGCGGTGCAGCGCGAGATCGCGTCGGGTCAGGTCCTGACGGTAGCGGAAGGTGCGTTCGAGGTTTCGCCGCACCAGCGCGCCGCCGAAGAGGCGTCCCAGAGCCCCGAGGGGCAGGCGGTAGGCGATGCGATCCGAGAGGCGACAGCCGGCCTCGCCCGTCTCGTCGAAGACGTGTTCGTGGCGCCAGAAGGCGAAGGGCCCCGACTTCTGGACATCGACGAAACGGCGACCGGTCTCCGCGGCCTCGTGGACCGCGTGCCAGACGAGGCGGAGGGGACCGAAGCCGAGTTCGATCCGGAGTTCCGCCCCGGCCTCGAGGCCGCCCTTCCGCGAGAGCAGCCGCATGCTCTCCCAGGGCGGCATCAGGCGCTCGAAGGCGCCGGGACGCTCATGCCAGGCGAAGGCCTCGCCGGCGCTCACCGGCAGGTCCGTCCTGGCTTCGAAGTCCTGCGTGCTGCTCAAGGTCCGCTCCTCGTATCTCCCGCCGAACGGGAAGGTCGTTCAGGCCTCCGGATGTTAGCGAAACGTTCAAAACGGTCAATCCTATTCCGGCCCGCCGCGATTTCTTTTCCGACCCGCACCGAGGTTCGGATCGCAACATGTTTGTCAGTCGATGGTTGAAGCTGATCGGCCGGTCCGGATCAGCTCCGCCGGGGCAGGGCCTTTTGTCTCGCGCGGCGGATGGGGTATATTCGTCCATAACGTTCAGAGGAGATCGTCGTCGTGAAGACCGTGTTTTCCCCCCGCGAGCTCGCCCGCGCCATCGGCGTCAGCGAATCCTCGCTCAAGCGCTGGGTCGATGACGGTCGTCTCGAGGTGACCCGTACCCCCGGCGGCCACCGGCGCATCCCCTTCGAGGCCGCCGTCCGATTCCTGCGCGACAACGAACTCGAACTCGCCGACCCCGCAGCCCTCGGCCTGACCGAGGTGGCGCGGGTCAGCAGCGAACGAGCCACCGAGGACCCGGCCGACCTCCTGCACGAACTCCTCATAGCGGGTGACGCCGAGGCGGCGCGGTCGCTGGTCCTCACCAGCTTCATCAAGGGGGCAAGCGTGGCCGAGATCTGCGACGGTGCGCTCCGCGACGCGATGAGCAAGATCGGCACGCTCTGGCGGGACGACCCGAAGGGCATCTTCGTCGAGCACCGGGCCACCGACATCTGCCTGGAGATCCTGCGCTCGCTGCGACTCGGCCTGCGAATCGAGGAGGATGCGCCGCTCGCCGTCGGCGGGGCGCCCGAAGGCGATCCCTACGCGATCCCGAGCCTCATGGCCGCGACGGTCCTCGGCTCGCTCGGCTTCAAGGCGACCAATCTCGGTCCCGACACGCCGGCCGACACCTTCCTTCGCGCGGCGAAGGAGACGGGGGCCGGACTCGTCTGGGTGAGCGTCTCGTCGGTCGCCGACGCCGGGCGCCTCGGCCAGCATCTCGCCTGGCTGGCGCGCGAGCTGGCCCTCATCGATGCCGATCTCATCGTCGGCGGTCGCGATCTCGAACGGCTCGGGCTGGGCGACGATCTCCCGCACCGGTTCTTCGGCGACACCATGACGGACCTGGCGGGTCTGGGCCGCCGCATCCTCGCCGCGCGCGCCTGAACAGCATCTCCGCCGCTGCTCAGACGTGGTTGCGGAGCATCAGCTCCTTCGGATGGGGCGCCAGGTAGTGCTGATCGGCGAGGTAGTCCACGCCGAGCTTGCGGACCCAGTGGCGGATGAGCGTGACCGGCACGATCAGCGGGACCAGCCCCCGACCGTAGTCCTCGATGACGGTGCCCAGTTCGGCCTTGTCGGAGGCCTCGAGGTCCTTCTTGAAGTAGCCCGCCATGTGCTGCAGCACGTTCACGTGCTGCCCGATCGAGACCAGCTTGCCCATGGCGAGCATGTAGCGCTCGCGATACTCGCGGGCGACCTCCGCCTGATCGCGGCCCTTGGCGGTCGCGACCAGCCGACCGAGTTCCTCGTAGCCCTTCGTCTCGTGGGCGAGGAGCAGGTACTTCTCGCGCGAGTGGAAGCGGACGAGATCGCCCATCTTCCAGCCGCCCTCGTCGAAGAGCGATCTCAGGCGACGGTGGGCGAAGACGCGCTCGATGAAGTTCTCGCGCAGCCGGGCGTCGTTCAGCCGCCCTTCCTCCTCGACCGGCAGCAGCGGGAAGTGCTCGATCAGAAGCTCCGCGAAGACACCGCGCCCGGACTTCGACGGCACGCCGTTGTGATCCCAGACCTTGACCCGCTCCATGCCGCAGCTCGGTGAGCCGCTCTTCAGGATGTAGCCGGAGAGCCCCTCGGCCTCCAGCGCGGCGACGCGGTCCCGAGCGTAGGCGCGCATCTCATCGGTGAGATCGCGCTCACTCGTGCTGCCCACCAGGCGGACGCCCTCCGGTCCGCGCGCCAGACGAATCGGCTCCCGGGGTGTCCCGAGGCCGAGTTCGACCTCCGGGCAGACCGGCACGAAGCTGAAGAAGTCCGAGAGCTGCGCGCTGACGTAGTCGTTGCGCTTGTGGCCGGAATCCCAGCGCACCAGCTCGCCGAGCAGGCAGGAGGAGACGCCGATCTTGATGTCGTCGATCAAGGGCTACTCCAGCCGCTTGATGACATGGAAGCCGTAAGGGCTCCTGCTCACGCGCGGGTTCTGCTTGGGATCGTAGTCGGCGACGGCGCATTCGCCCACGTCGAGGGCGTAGGCGACGTC